>CANJYY010000038.1 GCA_947479185.1 Caulobacteraceae bacterium | reverse complement strand
GGTTGGTCGACGATCTGGGCGCGATCACACCCGATCCGTCGGACATCACCCGCCTGCAGACGATCAATGTGTCGTCGGTCGGCGGCGCCGCCGAACAGACCACCCGCGCCACGGTCAACGCCAACCTGCAGTCAAGCCAGACCCTGTCGGCCGATATCGGCGTCTACAGCGCCGCTACCAACTCCATGGCGATGTACGATCCGGACGCCGGCACGGGCGTGCGGCCCGACTTCTCGATCCAGGTCCCCGTGTCGGACTCCAAGGGCGGCAAGCGGACGGTCCAGGTCGACTTCCTCAAGAGCGTCAACCCCAACGAGTGGTATGCGGAAATCCGCGCCGTGCCGGCCAGCGATGTGATCACCGGCACGGGCCTGGCCAATGGTCAGCTGGCCACAGGCAAGGTGGTGTTCACGCCCGACGGTCGTCTCGACACCGCCGCGACCACCCTGTTTCCCGATCCCCTCAACCCGGTCCTGGCGTTCGCCGCCTCGGCCGACGCGGCGCCGGCCGCAGGCGAGTTCAAATGGGCGACCGGCCTCGGCGTCGGCGCCCAGGACATCCGCCTCGACCTTGGCGGCGCGGCGGGCGGGCTGACGCAGTTCGACAGCGAGTCGCTGGTGCAGTCGGTGGCCACCAACGGCACGGCTTTCGGCAACCTGACCAATATCGAGATCGACGAGCGCGGCTTCGTTACGGCCATCTTCGACAACGGCATCTCGCGTCAGATCGCCCAGGTGGCCGTCGCGACCTTCTCGAACGCCGATGGCCTGACGCCGATCAGCGGAAATGCCTACCGGGTCAGCCAGGAGAGCGGCACCTACAACTTCAAGACCCCGGGCGCCGGCGGTGCGGGCTTCATCTCGCCCTCGACGCTCGAAGCCTCGACGGTCGACCTCTCCAGTGAGTTCACCGGGCTGATCACCACGCAACGGGCCTACTCGGCCTCGTCGAAGATCATCACGACGGCTGATCAGATGTTGGAAGAGCTTCTGAACATCAAGAGATAATCTTGAAGTTTAGCTTGCCTTAATTCGGGTGTTTCAAGATGAAACACAGATATTAACTTGGGGGCGATAGTGGTTACCTGCATTTTTACTATCGCGATTCACGCACCGTTATCGCCAGTGGCGTACGGTTCTCCTCAACAGTGATGGTGAGAGAGGCCTAGAGCCATGCTTCAACAACAGCGTGTTAACAACAGGGGCGAAAAATACGTGATCGGTCCTACCGGTGCGCCTTTGACGCTGTCCGACCTGCCGCCCGCCAATACGGAGCGCTGGGTCATCCGGCGCAAGGCGGAGGTCGTCGCGGCGGTGCGCGGAGGTCTGCTCAGCCTTGATGATGCCTGTGATCGATACAGGCTCACCAACGAAGAGTTCCTGACCTGGCAGAAATCAATCGATCGGCACGGCCTCGCGGGGCTGCGGACGACGCGACTGCAACAGTATCGCTGAGCCGCTCCGCCCCCAGCTTTCGGCTCGCGACAGGCGGCCGCGTCCCGAAAGGGGCGCGGCCGTCGCCTGTTTGGGTGCGTGAGCAGGAACTTAAGGACCCGTTTACCACGCACCCGGTAATTCCTGCCTAGCGGTCCGATCCAGTCGGCGCCGTTGGTCCAATGCGTAGGGGCGTCCGGGTGGAACAGTTCATGAGCGCCTTGCGTGGGTTCGGCTTCGGCCGGCTCGCGGCGCTGGCCGGGATCGGGGTCGGCATCGCCGCCGCCCTCGTGGCCCTGACGATGAACATCGGGACCCAGCCCAAGGCGCTGCTCTATTCGAACCTCGACCTGAAAGAAGCCGCCGCGGTGACCCAGGCCCTGCAGACGGCGGGGATCAAGTACGAGGCGCAAGGCGATGGCTCGACCATCATGGTGCCCCGCGACGAGGTCGCCTCGGCGCGCCTGATGATCGCCAGCAAGGGCCTGGTGAGCTCCGGCTCCATCGGCTACGAAATCTTCGACCAGAGTTCGGCGCTCGGTCAGACCGATTTCGTCCAGCAGCTCAATCGCCAGCGCGCCCTCGAGGGCGAACTGGCCCGCACCATCCGCGGCCTCGATGGCGTCACCTCCGTGCGGGTGCACCTCAACCTGCCGCGTCGCCAGCTGTTCGAGGAAGAGGCCGAGGCCCCGTCGGCCTCGGTGATGATCGGCATCGCCGGCCGCACCCCCGGCGACGAGCAGGTGCAGGCCGTCCAGAACCTGGTCGCCGGCGCCGTGCCGGGGCTCAAGGCCGAGCAGGTTTCGGTCATCGACCAGCACAACAAGGTCCTGTCCGTCGCCGGCGGTTCGTCGGTGGCCGGCAAGATGGCCGACGACCGCAAGTCCGAGGTCGAGCGCCGGATGGCCGCCCGCATCAAGGAACTGGTCGAGGGCGTCGTCGGTCCGGGCCGCGCCCGGGTCGAGGTCACCGCCGAGATCGACATGGCCCGCGTGACCGAACAGAAGGAAACCTTCGACCCCGACGGCCAGGTCGTCCGCTCCGAACAGACCGGCGAGGAAAACGCCACCGAGAACCAGCCGGACGGGGCCAACACCGTGTCCGCCACCGGCAACATCCCCGGCGCCGGGACCGCCGCGGGCGGCGGCAGCAATTCCTCGCGCACGGGTCGGACCGACTCCACCACCAACTACGAGATCAGCAAGACCGTCACGACCGAGGTCCGCGAGCCGGGCACGGTGAAGAAGATTTCGATCGCCGTCGCCGTCGACGGCGCCACCGCGCCCGGCAAGGACGGCAAGCTGGGCGCCTATACGCCGCGCACCGAAGCGGAGATGCAGCGGCTCGACGAACTGGTGAAGGCGGCGGTCGGCTTCGACGCCGAGCGCGGCGACCAGGTGCGCGTGACCAACGTCAAGTTCGCCCGCGAGGCCATGGACGAGGGCGGTGCGACCGCCAAGGCTGGCCTGCTCGCCGGTTTCGACAAGAACGATATCATGCGCGCCATCGAGCTGGGCGTGCTGGCTATCCTCGGCATCCTGCTGATGCTGTTCGGCGTCCGCCCGCTGCTGAAAGGCCTGACCGGGGGCGGTTCCGGCGGCATGCTGCCGGCCCTGTCCGGCGCGGCCGGCGGGCAGATCACCACCCGCCTGGTCTCCACGCCCGACGGCGGCACCATGCAGATCGCTGTCGATCCAAAGACCGGCGAGCCCCTCGCCCTGCCGGGGCCCGACATGGACCAGCGCATCGACATCGCGCGGATCGAGGGCCAGGTCCGCGCCTCCTCGGTGAAAAATGTGGCGAACTTCGTCGACAACCACCCGGACGAATCGGTCTCGATTCTCCGCTCCTGGCTGCACGAAACGGCATGACCCGCCTTCGCCAACGCTCCGGAGGGCGGGTCCTCCCCGATCGCGGCAAGTCCCCGGCCGGACTTGTCCTGCGTAGCTCCTCCAGGAGCGAAGCGGGATGAGCGTCAAACCCAAATCCAAGGCGGTCACCGATACGTCGCGCCTGAGCGGTCCCGAGAAGGCGGCCATCGTCCTGCTCGCGCTGGGCGAGGACCACACCCGCATCTGGGAAGCGCTCGACGAGGAGGAGATCAAGGAAGTCTCCCAGGCCATGGCCTCGCTGGGCACGGTCTCGTCGACGGTGGTCGAGGAACTGCTGGTCGAGTTCGTCTCCGGCATGTCGGCCAGTGGCGCGATCATGGGCAGCTTCGAGCAGACCCAGCGTCTGCTCGGCGCCTTCCTGCCCCCCGAGAAGGTCGACTCCCTGATGGAGGAGATCCGCGGTCCGGCCGGCCGCACCATGTGGGACAAGCTGGGCAACGTGAACGAGGCTGTGCTCGCCAACTACCTGAAGAACGAGTACCCGCAGACCGTCGCCGTGGTGCTGTCGAAGATCAAGGGCGAGCACGCCGCCCGGGTGCTCGGGGCCCTGCCCGAGGACTTCGCCCTGGAATGTGTGCAGCGCATGCTGCGCATGGAGCCGGTGCAGCGCGAAATTCTCGACAAGATCGAGCAGACCCTGCGGACCGAATTCATGTCGAACCTGGCGCGCACGTCCAAGCGCGACAGCCACGAGATGATGGCCGACATCTTCAACAACTTTGACCGTCAGACCGAGGCGCGCTTCATCGCCGCCCTGGAGGAGCGCAACCGCGAGAGCGCCGAGCGCATCCGGGCCCTGATGTTCGTCTTTGAGGACCTCAACAAGCTCGACCCGGGCGGCGTGCAGACGCTGCTGCGGGCGGTCGAGAAGGACCAGCTCGGCCTGGCGCTCAAGGGCGCCTCGGACGCCCTGCGCGAGATGTTCTTCTCCAACATGTCCGAACGGGCCAGCAAGATCATGCGCGAGGACATGGAGAGCATGGGCCCGGTGCGCCTGCGCGACGTCGACCAGGCCCAGATGTCGATGGTCCAGGCCGCCAAGGACCTCGCCGCCAAGGGCGAGATCATGCTGGCCGGCGCCGGCGGCGACGATGAGCTGATCTACTGATGGCCGGTCCCGTCCACAAACCCTTCGGCTTCGACACCGTGTTCGATGATCTCGGCGCGGTCGCCTATCGCCCGCCCGTGCAGAAGCGGTCCTGGACGCCCGACGAGGTCGAGCAGATCCGCGCGGCCGCCTTCGCCGAGGGCGAGCGGTCCGCCGTGGCCCGCGCCGAGGCCGAGGCCGCCGACGCCCTGGCCGACATCGCCCGCGCCGCCCGCTCGGCCATGACCGCCCTGGCCGCCGTGGCGCATGCGCATCGCGTCGGCGCCGCCGAACTGGCCATGGCCGCCGCGCGTCGCATCGCCGACGCGGCCCTGACCCGCTTCCCCGACGCCCCGGTTTCGGCGGCGCTCGAAGCCCTGTCCCGCGAGGTCGAGGCCCAGCCGCGGCTGACCGTGCGCGTGGCCGCCGGGCTTGAGGGCCGGGTCCAGGCCGCGCTCGATGAAACCGCCGCCGCGATCGGCTTCCAGGGCCAGATCACGGCCCGCGCCGACGCCAACCTGCCGCTCGCCGCCTTCGTCCTCGACTGGGGCGACGGCAAGGCGGCCTTCGATCCTCTCGCCGCCGCCGACCGTGTCGCGGAGGCCCTCGATGCGGCCCTCGCCGCGGAAGGTCTGCACGCCGAGCCCCTGATCCCCGCCAACGAGGCCGACCATGGCTGAAGACAACAATCTCGCCCTGAACGAGTTCTCTGCTGACGAGGCCCTGGCCTCCGAAATGCACGTGGACGCCACGGACAAGACCGCCGCCGATCTGGCGCCGGTGTTCGACGTGCCGGTCAATATCTCGGCCGTGCTGGGGCGGGCCAACCTCTCGGTCGCCCAGCTGCTCCAGCTGGGCCAGGGCAGCGTCCTCGAGCTCGACCGCAAGGTCGGCGAGGCCATCGACATCTATGTGAACAACCGCCTGGTCGCCCGCGGCGAGGTCGTCGTCGTCGACGACCGCCTCGGCGTGACCATGACGGAAATCATCAAGGACGGCGACTCGGCCGCCTGATCGGGCGGACGGGACGTAGAGGAGAGTACCCATGCGACTTCTGGTCGTCGGACGTTTGAACGGGCAGCTGGCCCTCGCCGTGAAAATGGCGATGTCGGCGGGCGCCAAGGTGGCCCACGTGGAAACGGTGGAAGCCGCGACCCAGGCCCTGCGGGCCGGCCAGGGCGCCGACCTGCTGATGGTCGACTACGACCTCGACATCGCCGGGCTGATCGCGGCCAACGAGGCCGAGCGCATCCGTGTGCCCGTCGTGGCCTGCGGCGTCGGTTCCGACGCGCAGAAGGCCGGTGACGCGATCCGCGCCGGGGCCAAGGAGTTCATCCCGCTGCCGGCCGAGGCCGACCTGATCGCGGCGGTGCTGGCGGCCATCGGCGATGACGCCCGGCCGATGATCGCCCGCGACCCGATCATGGAGGTGGTCATCAAGCTGGCCGACCAGATCGCGCCGTCCGACGCCTCGATCCTGATCACCGGCGAAAGCGGCGTAGGCAAGGAGGTGATGGCCCGTTACGTCCACACCAAGTCGCGCCGCGCCAACAAGCCGTTCATCAGCGTCAACTGCGCCGCCATTCCCGAGAACCTGCTCGAGAGCGAGCTGTTCGGTCACGAGAAGGGCGCCTTCACCGGCGCTGTCGCCCGCCGTATCGGCAAGTTCGAGGAAGCCACTGGCGGCACCCTGCTGCTGGACGAAATCAGCGAAATGGACGGCCGTCTGCAGGCCAAGCTGCTGCGCGCCCTGCAGGAGCGCGAGATCGACCGCGTCGGCGGCGGCAAGCCGGTCAAGGTCGACATCCGCGTCATCGCCACCTCGAACCGTGACCTGGCCCAGGCCGTGCGCGAGGGGACGTTCCGGGAAGACCTGCTCTACCGCCTCAATGTCGTGAACCTGCGCCTGCCGCCGCTGCGCGAGCGTCCCGGCGACATCGTCGCCCTGTCGGATCACTTCGTGAAGAAGTACGCGACGGCCAACGGCATGCCCGAGCGGCCGCTGTCGGCCGAGGCCCGCCGCCGGCTGGTCGGCCACCGCTGGCCCGGCAACGTGCGGGAGCTGGAAAACGCCATGCACCGCGCGGTGCTGCTGTCGACCGGCGCCGAGATCGAGGAATTCGCCGTCCGCCTGCCCGACGGCCAGCCGATGTCGCCCGCGCCGGACGCGGCGGTCGCCCGCACGGCCTCGATGGCCGCCGACGCGATCAGCCGCGCCTTCGTCGGGCAGACGGTCGCCCAGGTCGAGCAGCAGCTGATCCTCGACACCCTCGGCCACTGCCTCGGCAACCGCACCCACGCGGCCAATATCCTCGGCATCTCGATCCGCACCCTGCGCAACAAGCTGAAGGAATACTCCGAGGCCGGCGTGCCGGTCCCGGCGCCGCAGGCCGGCCTGGGAGCGCACGCGGCCTAGGGCGTCAGCCCTTAGGTCCGACCCATCATGGCGGACATCGGACTTTCAGGACTGGCAGGTCAGAGACCCTCGGCGGGACGCGTCTGGGGCTGGCTGGTGCGTGGCGAAGTCGGCCTGGCCATCGGCGTCATCGGCATCATCATCCTGCTGATCCTGCCGATCCCGGCCTTCCTGCTCGACATTCTGCTGTCGCTGTCGATCACCAGCGCCGTCCTGATCCTGATGACCGCCCTGCTGATCAAGCGGCCTCTGGAGTTCAGCGCCTTCCCGACGGTGCTGCTGGTCACGACCCTGTTCCGGCTGGGCCTGAACCTCGCCTCGACGCGCCTGATCCTGAGCCACGGCCACGAGGGCGCCCACGGCGCCGGCCAGATCATCAAGGCCTTCGGCGATTTGATGATGGGCGGCAACTTCATCATCGGGGTGATCGTCTTCGCCATCCTGGTGCTGGTGAACTTCGTGGTGGTCACCAAGGGTTCGGGCCGGATCGCCGAAGTGGCCGCCCGCTTCACCCTCGACTCGATGCCGGGCAAGCAGATGGCCATCGACGCCGACCTGTCCTCGGGCCTCATCGACCAGGACACAGCCAAGATCCGTCGCAAGGAGCTGGAGCAGGAATCGACCTTCTTCGGGGCCATGGACGGCGCCAGCAAGTTCGTGAAGGGCGATGCCATCGCCGGCCTGGTCATCGTCGCGATCAACATCGTCGGCGGCTTCCTGATCGGGGTCATCCAGCACAAGATTCCCGCCGGCGAAGCCGCCACAACCTATACCCTGATGACCATCGGCGATGGTCTGGTCAGCCAGATCCCGGCCCTGATCATTTCCATCGCCGCCGGCTTCCTGGTGTCCAAGGCCGGGGTCGAGGGCTCGGCCAACGCCGCCCTGGTGACCCAGCTGGCGATGAACCCCATCAGCCTGGGCATGGTCTCGGCCTCCGCCGGGATCATCGCCCTGATCCCGGGCATGCCGAAGATCCCGTTCCTGATCCTCGCCGTCGCCGCCGGCGTGCTCGCCTGGCGGCGGACGATGAAGGCGAACGAACCTGAGATCGTCATCGAACAGGCCGAGGCCGTCGAGCAGGAGGAGGAGCCGATCTCCAATTCCCTGGCCATCGACGACGTCAAGATCGAACTCGGCTACGGCCTGCTGGCGCTGATCAACGACCTCGACGGCCGCAAGCTGACCGACCAGATCCGCGCGCTGCGCAAGACGCTGGCGGCCGACTACGGCTTCGTCATGCCGCCCGTGCGCATCCTCGACAACATGCGCCTGCCGACCCAGGGCTACGCCATCCGCATCAAGGAGATGGAGTGCGGCGCGGGCGAGGTGCGCATCGGCTCGCTGATGGCCATGGACCCGCGCGGCGGCCAGGTCGAACTGCCCGGCGACCACGTGCGCGAGCCGGCCTTCGGCCTGCCGGCCACCTGGATCGACGAGACCCTCAAGGTAGAGGCGACCTTCCGCGGCTACACCATCGTCGACCCGGCCACGGTGCTGACCACGCACCTGACCGAGATCCTCAAGGACAACATGTCCGACCTGCTGTCCTACGCCGAGGTGCAGAAGCTGCTGAAGGACCTGGGGCCGGAGCAGAAGAAGCTGGCCGACGACGTGGTCCCGGCCATCGTCACCGGCACCAGCCTGCAGCGCGTGCTGCAGGCGCTGCTGCGCGAGCGGGTCTCGATTCGCGACCTGCCGACCATTCTCGAGGGCGTCGCCGAGGCCGCGCCGCACACGGCCTCGATCACCCAGCTGGTGGAGGCCGTCCGCTCACGCCTCGGCCGTCAGCTGTGCTGGGCCAATCGCGGCGACGACGGCGCCCTGCCGATCGTCACCCTGTCGCCGGACTGGGAAATCGCCTTCGGCGAGGCCCTTGTCGGCCAGGGCGAGGACAAGCAGCTGGCCATGGCCCCGAGCAAGCTGCAGGAGTTCATCCGCGGCGTCCGCGAGGCCTTCGAGCGCGCGGCCCTGGCCGGCGACAGCCCCGTGCTGCTGACCAGCCCGCAGATCCGCCCGTTCGTCCGCTCGATCATCGAACGCTTCCGCGGCCAGACCGTGGTGATGAGCCAGAACGAGGTCCACCCGCGGGCGAAGCTGAAGACGGTGGGGCAGGTCTAGGGGGCCGGGCGTAGTTCGACCTTGCGCGACGTCGACTCCGCGCCAACCCTGCTCGCCAACCGGCGCTATCCGGTCCATCCTTCCGTCAGGGAGGACACCGCATGAACCGCAAGGCGCTCATCAACGCGACCGTCGTCGGCACGATCCTGCAGCTGGCGATGGTCCTGGCCGGTCACTGGGTCCCGGCCGTGGCGAACCTGTTCGCCATCATCGGTATTCTGATTTCGCTGGTCGCCGGCCTGCTCTATGCGCGCGCCGCGAAGAGCACCTGGAGCGACAGCACGCTCGGCGGCGTCATCGCCGGCGGCGTCTGCGCGCTGCTGGGGATCGCCGTATCGTTCCTGCTGGGCGACGTGACAGCCAGCATCCTGCTGCTGGGCACGATCAGCTCCGCCGCCGGCGGCGCGATCGGCGGCGCGATCGGCAAGGTGCTGAAATAGCAGCGGGGACAGACACCATTCGGTGTCTGTCCCGTCCGGTCACGCCTCCGCGAACACCGCCGGGCGCTTCTGCATCGTCGCCATGACCGCCTCGATCTGGTTCGGGGAGCCGATCAGGGCGCCCTGTTCCTGCGACTCGGCGAGCAGCACGGCGTGCTGGTCGGCGCCGGAGGCGGCGAGGTCGATCAGGCGCTTGTCGCCGCGGATGGCGTGCGGGTTCCTCGTGGCGATCTCATGGGCCAGGGCCAGGGCGTCGGCGCGCGGATCGGCGCAGACGCGGGTGGCGAAGCCGTAGCCGACGGCTTCCTCGCCGCTGAACTGGCGGCCGCTGTAGGTCAGCTCGCGAATGACGTCGTCGCGGGCCAGGTGGCGCATCAGCACCAGCCCGGCCATGTCGGGCACCAGGCCCCACTTGATCTCCATGATCGACATCTTCGCGTCGGCGGTGACGTAGCGGATGTCGGCGCCCAGGGCGACCTGGAAGCCGCCGCCGAAGGCCACGCCGTGGATCGCCGCGATCACCGGCACCGGGATCTCGCGCCAGACCATGGCCGCCTGCTGGGCGCGGTTGGCGCCGCCGGGCGTGCGGCTGGTGTTGACCAGGCCATCGCCGCCCCTGCGCTCGCCCGAGGCCATCTTGCCGAAGTTGCCCATGTCCAGACCGGCGCAGAAGGCGCGGCCGTCGCCCGACAGCACCACGGCGCGCACGCCGGCCTCGGTCTTCAGCCGCTCGCCGGTCGAGACCAGCGCGTCGAACATGGCGTCGTCCAGAGCGTTCATCTTGTCGGTGCGGATCAGCCGAACGTCGGCGACGCCGCCCTCGATGGTCACGGAAATCCGGTCCTGCGTGCTCATGGCGAGCGCCTCCCTGCCTGGTTTTGCGGGACCGTATCGGGCCTGCGGCGCCCCCCGCAAGCCGTCACCCGACGGAACCCGTCCGGACGGGGACGGTTTGGCGCCGGTCGTTTCGCGCCATCGGGACCCTTCGTCGCCATTGCCCCGCGCCGCGCGCGCCGATAGAGATGCGGCCGTGAGGGCGGCGCCAGGGCCGCCGGGGAAGCTTGCGCATGGCTCCGGCCAGACCGAAGAAGACACAAGGCTCCACCAGCGCCCTGCTCTGGGATCTGCTGACCTTTGACCGCCTGATGACCGGCCCGGTGATCCACCTGATCTACTGGGCGGGCCTGGGCGTGATCATCATCGGCATCTTCGGCGCCATCGGCGCCGCGGTCGGCGTGGCGCTGCAGGACACCAACATCATCGGCAAGCTGCTGGCCCTGCCGGTGGCCGTCGCCGGCGTACTGGTCGGTCTGGCGCTGAGCCTGTTGTGGCGCTCGTTCTGCGAGTTCTACGTGGCCATCTTCCGGATCGCCGACGACCTGCGCGCCCTGCGCCAGGCCAGCGACGCCGACCATGTCCTCAAGCGCCCGGTCAGCCCGCCGACCCTCGACGTCTGAGGGCGTTCACCACCGCGCTGAACGCCGGCTTGGGCCGTCCCGCGTCGTCGAACAGCAGCGGCCTGTCGGACGCATTCTCCCGTTTCAGCCAGCTGTCCCGGTCGCGCAGACCCCAGACGGTGAAGGCGAACTGCTGCCGCTCGGGCAGGGCGGCGAAGGCCTCCACGGCCTCGGCATAGAGCCGCGCCTGGCGCTGTTCGGCCTCGGCGCGTGACGCCAGCATCCCGCCCTGGACCGTCGACACGTCCATCTCCGACAGGTGGATCGGCAGGCCGAACCCGGCCAGGGCTTTCAGCGTCGCGGTGATCGCGCCGGGCGCCATTTCCGACCAGCAGTGGGTCTGGCAGCCGATGCCGCCCAGCGGCACGCCGTCCTTCAGCAGCTGCTCGATCAGCCGCATGTAGGCGGCCAGCTTCGCCGGCCGGCTTTCCAGGTGGTAGTCGTTGACGAACAGCACGGCGGCCGGATCGGCCGCCTTGGCCGCCTCGAACGCGACCTTGAAGTGGCCGGTCTGGCCCAGCTTGCGGGTCCACAGGCTCTCGCGCAGGCCCTCGCCGTTCTCCATCACCGGCTCGTTGACCACGTCCCAGCCGGTGGCGAGCCCGCGATAGCGGCTGACCATGGCGGTGACGTAGTTGCGCAGGGCGCCCTCGAACGACTGCCGCGTCTCGTCCAGCCGCGCGAACCCCTCGGGCTCGTTGGCGTACCAGAGCAGGGTATGGCCGAAGAGCTTCAGGCCCCGCCGCTGGGCGAAGCCGGCGATCGCGTCGGCGCGGTCGAATCGGAACGAGCCGTCCGGCTGGACGACGTATTCCATCTTCATCTCCCACTCGGCGGTGATCTGGGAGAAGTGCCGCGCGACCAGGTCGCCGTACGCCGGCTCGGTCAGTTCGGCCGCCCGCACGGCCGTGCCGATGCGGAACGGCGCCAGCGACTTCAGCGGCGGCTCGGCGATCACCTGGGCCGACGCGGGCTCCCGCCCGCAGGCGGCGAGGGCGAGGCCTGACGCGAGAACGAGGCGGCGGGAGAGGGCAGAGGCAGGCGGGGACAGGTTAAGCTGTCCCAAGGGACAGCTTAACCTGTCCCCGTGTCCGGGCCGCCTCACGCCCGCGCCGCTCTGCGCAGCCCCAGTTCGTCGAGGGCGGCGGTTTCGCGGCGGCCGGCTTCCTTGCGGGCGGCCTGTTTGGTGGCTTCGGCGACGTGCTCGTACTTCTTCAGCGCCTCGAAGGCCTCGCTCAGCGCGTCGCGCGCGCCGGCCTCTTCAAGGGCGATCGTGTCCAGCATGGCCTGGGCGGCGGCCTTGCGCAGCTTCAGCCCCTCGCGGAAGCCGGCCATGTACCAGCCGGCCTCGGCGTCGGCCCGGGCGTTCTGCAGCTCGGACTCGCCCTCGGCCTCGAGCACCGCCAGCCGCATCTCGACGGCGGTGCGGCGGTCGACGATCTCGGCCAGCCGCTTCTGCAGGCTCTCGACCTCGAAGGTCGAGATGCGGATCAGGGAGCCCATGGCCTTCATCAGGCGCTACCGAGGATCTGGTCGAGGCCGGCGAAGGAGTCCTCGAGGCTGCTGACCTCGTCCTTGTCCTGGCTCAGGAAGGCCTCGAGATCGGGGTTCAGGGCGATGGCCCGGTCGACCTGGGCGTCGGCGCCGGGACGATAGGCGCCGATGCGGATCAGCTCCTCCATGTTCGCCCAGGCCGCCAGCGTCTGGCGGGCGTTGGAGACGATCTGGCGTTCGTGAGGCAGCTGGCAGCCGGGCATGGTCCGACTTATGGACTTGAGGACGTTAATAGCCGGGAAGCGTCCGCGCTCGGCGATCGCCCTTTCCATCACGATATGGCCATCGAGAATGCCGCGCACGGCGTCGGCGATCGGCTCGTT
>CANJYY010000037.1 GCA_947479185.1 Caulobacteraceae bacterium | reverse complement strand
CCGGCCTGGAAGATCGGGCAGGCGGAGAAGAAGCGCGAGAAGCTCTGGGCCAGCTTGAAGGCGTGCTCGGCGATGAAGTTGGGGGCCTTCTTGTCGTAGGCCTCGACAAGCGCCGCGTCGAACGCGTCCAGCAGCATGGCCAGTTCGCGCTCGGCCGGCTCGACGATGGTGATCCGACCCGGCTGAAGGTGCTCGGTCTCGGCCCGGCGCAGCAGCGATTTGATGCGCACCGACTGGTACTGGAGATAGGGACCGGTCTTGCCCTCGAAGCTGGAGAAGCGGTCGAGGTCGAAGATGTAGCTGGTGCCGCGATAGTTGGAGAGGTCGGCGAACTTGAGCGCCGCCACGGCCACCTTCTGCGCGGTGTCCTCGTACTCTTCCGGGGTCAGCTCGCTGCCGGCGCCGGCTTCCTTGAGCCGTTCGCGGGCCTTGGCGCGGGTCATCTCGATCAGGTCGTGCAGCTTCAGCACGCCGCCTTCACGGGTCTTGAACGGCTTGCCGTCGGGGCCGTTCATCGTGCCGAAGCCGATGTGCTCCAGCGTGCCGGGCTCGGCGTAGCCGGCCATGTAGGCGGCGCGGAACACCTGCTCGAAGTGATCGGCCTGGCGCTGGTCGACGGCATAGAGGATCAGGTGCGGATCGAACGCGCGGCGGCGGTCCAGCACGGTGGCCAGATCGGTCGTGCCGTACATCGCCGAGCCTTCCGACGAGACCACCAGCAGGGGGTCGGGGCTCGGGGCCTCGTAGACCGTGCCGTCGGGGCGCTTCTTCTTCTTGGTCTCGCCGGGGCGGGCCAGGTGAATCACCCGCGCGCCCTGGTCGTCGGCCAGAAGGCCCTTGGCCTCAAGCTCGTGAACCATCGGGTCGATCAGGGCGTCGACGTCGCTTTCGCCCTTCCACAGGTCGAAATCGATGCCCAGGGCGTGGAACTCGCGCTCCAGCGCCACGCGGCTGACCTTGACGAAATGCTTCCACAGCAGGCGATAGCCGAGGCGGCCGCCCTGCAGCTCCGCCGTCGCGCGGCGAGCGCGGTCGCGGTACTCGACGTCGGTCTTGGCCTTGCCGGCGGCCTCCGGATAGAGCCGGTCGAGCAGCGGCAGGTCGATGTGATCGGCCAGGGCGCCCATGACCTGGATCTCGTCGGACGGGCTGACCGGCGCCGTGCCCGTCAGCCGTTCCATCAGGGTGCGGACGAACGGGTCCTCGTCGCAGGCCGCCACGATCAGCAGGCCCATCTGGAAGCCCCAGTCGCCGAAGTGGGCGTCGCCCAGGACCTCGTCGCCGCGGAAGCGGTACAGGCGCTTGACCGACTCGCCGATGATCGAGGCGCGCAGGTGGCCCACGTGCATCGGCTTGGCGACGTTGGGGCCGCCGTAGTCGACCATCACGCGACGCGCCTCGGCCACTTCGCCGGCGCCGGTGCGCGGATCGGCGGCGATCTCGCGCGCGCGCTCCGACAGGGCCTTCGAACTGACCCGCAGATTGATGAAGCCCAGACCGGCGATCTCGACCGACTGCAGCAGCGGATGGCCGGACAGAGCCTCGACCACGCCGGCGGCGATCTCACGCGGGGGCTTGCCCGCGACCTTGGCCGCCGGCAGGGCGCCGTTGCACTGGAAATCGGCAAGGTCCGGGCGATCGGATGCTGTCACCCGGCCCAGTTCAGCAGGAAGTCCCTGGGCGACGAAGGCGGCCGCAACCGCTTCGCCGAGGGACCGCTTCAGGTCGCTCATGGGTTCGGAGCAGCTCCGGGCGTGGGCGCCGGCGCGGCGCCGGCGTTGACGCGGAAGCGCTTGCCGTCGCGGTTGAAGGCCGCCATCTGCGGCGTCACGTCGAAGCCGATCAGCACCTCGAAGTTGGCGCCGCTGGTGTCGGCGTTGGCCCGCGGGATGGTGATGTTGGCGACGGTGTCGCGGACGTAGACCCGGTCCTCGCCGGCGGCGAAGGTCACCGGCAGGTCGAAGTATTCCTTGGCGATGACCTGCTGGTTGCGCTGGGTCACGGCGACCCAGTAGCGATAGGCCTTGCCCTGGCCCACGGCCGCCGGGCCGCGGCCCATCGAGAACAGCAGCTCGACCTGGACCTTGATCGGGTCATCATTCTTGTATTCGCAGCCGGCGGACACGCCCTGGATCTCGCCGGTGAACCCGACGGTCGCGGCGCTTTCCTTGCCGTCCTTGAACTCGACGAAGCGACCGGCGTCGTAGAGCACCTTTACATAGGGGCAGGGACCGGCGTTGCGCAGCTGCGGCAGCGGCGCGGCCGGCTGGTTCCATTCCTGGTCGCGCTTCTTCTTGCGCGCGGCCTCTTCTTCCTGCCGTCGGTCGTCGCCCTGACCGGGGCGACCCTGGGCGAACGCAGGGCTGGCGGCGGCCAGGGACCCGGCGGCGAAGAGGGCAAGGAACCCGATATTCAAAGTGCGGCGCATGTCACGTCCGGAAAAGCAGGGGACCGGCGCGGCTAGCCGGCCGAAAAGCTGATGCAGTCTGATAAAGGCAAAGGCATGACGTCGCAACGCGGCTTCATCCCCGACGGGAACCGCCGGCGCAGAAACCGGTTCTACGTCCGCTCTGGCGGGCGCGGCGCGCAGGCCCTACCTTGCGGGCATGGATGACGCCGCCCCGATCAAACCGCCGCTCAAGGTCCTGCTGGCCAGCCCGCGCGGCTTCTGCGCCGGCGTCGACCGCGCCATCCAGATCGTCGAACGCACGATCGAGAAGTACGGCGCGCCGGTCTTCGTGCGGCACGAGATCGTCCACAACAAGCATGTCGTCGAGCGGCTGAAGGCGCTGGGCGCGGTGTTCGTCGAGGAGTTGGACGAGGTTCCCGACGGCCGGCCCGTGGTGTTCTCGGCCCACGGGGTGCCCAAGACCGTGCCGGCCGAAGCCCGCGCGCGGCAGATGCTGTTCCTCGACGCCACCTGCCCGCTGGTGTCAAAGGTCCATGTCGAGGCGCAGCGCCACTACGACGCCGGGCGCGAGATCGTGCTGATCGGCCATGCCGGCCATCCTGAAGTGGTCGGCACCATGGGTCAGCTGCCGGATGGCGCGGTGCGGCTGATCGAGCACGCCGCCGACGCCGAGGTGTTCCAGCCGATCGACGCGATGAATGTCGCCTTCGTCACCCAGACTACCCTGTCGGTCGACGACACGGCCGAGATCGTCGCCATCCTGCAGCGGCGCTTCCCCGGCATCGCGGCGCCGCACAAGGAAGACATCTGCTACGCCACGACCAACCGGCAGGAGGCCGTCAAACACCTGGCCGAGGGCTGCGAACTGTTGCTGGTCGTCGGATCGCGCAATTCGTCCAACTCGGTGCGCCTGGTCGAGGTCGGGCTGCGCGGCGGGGCGGACAACGCATATCTGATCGACGACGCGGCCGGGCTCGACTGGGCCTGGCTGGAAGGCGTCGGCGCCGTCGGGGTGACCGCGGGGGCCTCGGCGCCGGAGGTGCTGGTCCAGGGCGTGATCGACAAGCTGGCCGAGCGCTACGCCCTGACCATCGAGGAGGTCGCGCCGACCCGCGAGACGGTGACCTTCAAGCTGCCGAGACTGTTGACGGCCTAGCCGCGCCTTGACCCCGCGACCGCCCTCGGTCATCCCGTCGCCATGGCCGTCTATACCGACATCTCCGACGACGAACTGGCGACGCTGCTGGCCGACTACGACATCGGCCAGGCGATCGCGTTCAAGGGCATCGCCGAGGGCGTGGAGAACTCCAACTTCCTGCTCGAGACCGAGGTCGGCCGCTACATCCTGACCCTCTACGAGCGGCGGGTGCGGGCCGAGGACCTGCCCTATTTCCTCAACCTTCTGACCTGGCTGGCCGACCACGGATTCCCCAGCGCCCGGCCCGTGCCGGATCGCGAGGGGCGGACGCTGAAGACCGTCCGGGGCAAGCCCGCGGCGATGGTCGAGTTCCTGATCGGCATCTCGGTGCGGCGGCCGACCGCCGCCCACTGCCGCGAGGCGGGCGCGGGCCTGGCCCGGCTGCATCTGGCCGGCCAGGACTATCGGGGCCGTCGGGAAAATGACCTCGGCCAGCCGGCCTGGGAGCCGATGTTCGCCCGGCTGTGGGATGCGGCCGAGGCGCTCAAGCCCGGGCTGGCCGACACCATCCGCGCCGACCTCGACTATCTGGGCCGCGACTGGCCGCAGGGCCTGCCGACCGGGGTGATCCACGCCGACTTCTTCCCCGACAACGTCTTCTTCCGCGATGGCAAGTTCGCCGCGGCGTTTGACTTCTACTTCGCCTGCGATGACGCCTATGCCTACGACCTGGCCGTGGCGCTGAACGCCTGGTGCTTTGAGCCGGACGGTTCGTTCAACCTGACGGCCGGGCGCTCGATGCTGGCCGGCTACCAGGCCCACCGGCCGCTGACGGTCGAGGAGCGCGCCGCGCTGCCGATCCTCGCCCATGGCGCGGCGATGCGGTTCTTCCTGACCAGGCTCAACGACTGGGGCGCGACCCCGGCCGGGGCGCTGGTGCGGCCCCATGATCCACTGGAATACGAGCGCAAGCTGGCGGTGCACCGCGCGGGGCTGGCGCTGCTCGGCGACCACGCATGACGCCGAAAGTGCTGATCTATACCGACGGCGCCTGCCGCGGGAATCCCGGGCCGGGCGGCTGGGGCGCGATCCTGATCTCCAATGGCAGGGAGAAGGAGCTGTGCGGCGGCGAGCGGGCCACGACCAACAACCGCATGGAGTTGATGGCCGCCATCCAGGCGCTGGAGGCCCTGACGAAGCCCTGCAAGGTCGAGCTGCACACCGACAGCCAGTACATGCGCAACGGCATCATGACCTGGATCCACGGCTGGAAGGCGCGCGGCTGGAAGACCGCCGACAAGAGCCCGGTCAAGAACGAGGACCTGTGGAAGCGGCTGGACGCGGCGCGCGGGCGTCACGAGGTCGACTGGCGCTGGGTCAAGGGACACGCCGGGCACGAGCTGAACGAGCGCGCCGACGGCCTGGCCAACAAGGGCATGAAGAAGACGCTCGGCGAGATTTGAGCCTTGACTCGTTTATGATTGAACTATTTTATCTAGTTCAAGATTAAACGAAAGGCGTCCGCCATGCATCGTCGTGACTTCATCCGGGTTCTCGGAGGCGGTGCAATCCTCGCCGCCACGGGTTGCGCGCCGGCGGGGAGCGATCCCCGCGCCGCCTGGAATCATCCGGGCGCCGGCGAGGCGGACATCCGGCGCAAGGCGCTGGCCTGGGCCATCCTGGCGCCCAATCCGCACAACATGCAGCCGTGGATCGTCGATCTGTCTGTTCCGGACACGATCACACTCTGTATCGACCGCACGCGCCTGCTGCCGGTCACCGACCCCTTCAACCGCCAGATCACCATCGGCTGCGGGGCGTTCCTCGAACTGCTGATGATGGCCCTGGCGGCGCAGGGCCAGGCGGCGACGGCCGAACTGTTCCCCGACGGCGAGCCCCAGCCGCTGCTCGATGACCGGCCTCTGTTCCGGGTGCGGATCGCCCGCGCGGCGACGACGCCCGACCCGCTCTTCGCCCAGGTGCTTCAACGTCGAACAAACCGTGAGGCCTATACCGACACGCCGGTCACGGCGGCGGCCGTGGCGGCGCTCCGGGCCTCTGCTCCCGAAGGCGCGATCGGCCTGACGGTCGAGACGGCGCCGGCGCGCGTGGCCCTGCTGCGGGACCTCGTCTACCAGGGCGGCGTCATCGAGGCGCATACCCCCGCCGCGCACCAGGAAAGCGTCGCGCGCACCTTCATCGGCGCCGGGGACGTGGCCGCCCACCCCTGGGGCATCTCGCTCGACAACGGGATGATGACGGCGCTCAACGCCGCCGGCGTGCTGACCAAGGCGAAGATGGCCACGCCAGGGACCGTCGCCTACGACCAGTCGCTCAAATACCTCAAGACCGGAGCGGACACCGCGCAGGGCTTCGTCTGGCTCGTCACCCCCGACAACAGCCGCGCCAGCCAGATCCTCGCCGGCCGCGCCTATGTGCGGGCCAACCTGGCCGCCGCCGGGCAGGGCCTGGCGATGCAGCCCTGGAGTCAGGGTTTGCAGGAGTACGCGACCCAGAAGCCGCTGTTCGATCGCCTGCACCGCGAGCTCGCCCCGGCGGGCGGCCGCCTCCAGATGCTGTCACGGATCGGCTATCCGAAGGCGGAGCTTCGACCCGCGCCGCGCCGCGGCCTCGCCGCCCAGCTGAAGAGGGCTTGATGGCGCCGCAACCGAAAGACCGTCCCGATGTGCGGGTGATGACCGAGATCGGCATCATCGCCCAGCTGTCCAACGCCCGGCTCGAACGCAATCTGCCCGACGGCATGAGCGCCGCGCAGTTCGGCGTGCTGACCCACTTCATGCGGCGCGGCGGGCGGGAGAGTCCGGCCCAGCTGGCCAGCGCGTTCCAGGTCACCAAGGGGGCGATGACCAACACGCTGCAGCGGCTCGAGGCCCAGGGCTTCGTCGCCATCGTCGGCGATCCCGACGACGGCCGGCGCAAGTGGGTGACGCTGACCGACGCGGGCGCGGGCGCCTTCGACCAGGGCATCGCGGCGATGCGACCACATCTGGAAGGCATGCGCGCCGCGTTTACCGAGGCCGAGTTCAAGGCGGCGCTGCCGTTCCTGCAGGCGCTGAGGGTGTGGCTGGACGAGAACCGCTGACGCGGCTCAGTACGCCTTCACCTTCAGGATCCCGCTGTCGGCGGACAGCACCTTGACCCGCTGGTCGAGCAGCGGGGTCTCATCCTCGTCCGCCACGGCCGCCCATTCCTTGCCGTCGATGAACACCCGGCCGCGGCCGTGCTCGAAGGCGGAGACGGCCATGCCGTAGTGGCCGACCAGCCGGCCGACGTTGTCGTTGATGTCGGGTCCGTCGCCCGAGGCGTTGCCCGGCAGATAGCGCCGCGCCAGCAGGGTCGAGGCGATGGTCAGCACCGCGAACACCGCCAGTTCGACCGCGAAGTTGCCCTTCAGGACGAAGGTCAACAGGGCGACGAGCGCCGCGCAGGCCGCCGGCCAGAGCAGCCAGCCCGTGCCCGTCGCCACCTCGCCGGCGAGGATCACCCCGGCGATGGCCGCCCAGATCCAGAACGGATGGGCGAGGTAGAGTTCAGCCAGCCAGGTCATGGCGCGGTCTCCCTAGGCCTTGGTCCGGGGAACGGTGGTGGCGGGGGGCGGGGGCGCGGCGCGGCCGTCGGCCAGCGACTTCACCAGCTCGCCGATGCCGGCCACCGTCCCGGTGATGCCGGCGAAGTCGGCCGGCACGATGATCATCTTCGCGTTGGGGCTGGCCGCCAGGGCGCCGAAGGCCTCGACGTACTTCTGGGCCACGAAGTAGTTGATCGCGTTGATGTCGCCGCGGGCGATGGCTTCCGACACGAAGGCGGTGGCCTTGGCCTCGGCCTCGGCTTCGCGTTCGCGGGCCTCGGCGTCGCGGAAGGCGGCCTCCCGGCGGCCCTCGGCCTGCAGGATCGCGGCCTGCTTGGAGCCCTCGGCCTTGGTGATGGCGGCCTGCTTCTCGCCGTCGGCCTCGGTGATCACTGCGCGACGCTCGCGCTCGGCCTTCATCTGGCGGGCCATGGCGTTGGTGATGTCCGGCGGCGGGGTGAGATCCTTGATCTCGATGCGCGTGGCCTTGACGCCCCAGGGACCGGTGGCCTGGTCGATGGTGTGCAGCAGCCGGGTGTTGATCTGGTCGCGCTGGCTGAGCACCTCGTCCAGCTCCATCGAGCCGACCACGGTGCGCAGGTTGGTCATGCACAGCTGGCTGATCGCGTAGGTCAGGTTGTCGACGCGATAGGCCGCGGCGGCGGCGTCCATCACCTGGATGAACACGATGCCGTCGACCTTAACCGACACGTTGTCCTTGGTGATGACCTCCTGCTGCGGGACGTCGAGCACCTGTTCCATCATGTTCACGCGCCGGCCGATGCCCTCGATGAAGGGCGTCAGCAGGGCGATGCCGGGCTTGAGCGTGCGGGTGTAGCGGCCGAACCGCTCGACCGTGAACTCGCGGCCCTGCGGCACGATCTTGATCACGCTGACCAGCAGGAACAGCGCCAGCACGATCAGCACGACGGTGAAAATTGCGAAGGACATCTGTCCCCTCCAAAACTACCTGAAGGAGAATCTAGCGCGGCGCGGGGGTCCCCGCCACGGAATCCGGATCGGTGGTATCCGATTCTCCGGTCGGCGCGTCCGAACCCAGGCCGCGAACCACCCGCGTGACGGCGCTGAGCCGGTTGGCCAGCGCCTGACCCTTGCGGGCGACAGCCTGCTCGGCGCGCTTGCTGGCCGGGCTGCAGGTCGGGAACTCGGTCTGCCCGGTGGCGAAGCCGCTGTTGAACTGCTGCTTCATCCGGCCATCGAACGCCGCGTCGGCGGCCTCGGTCTCGGTGACCCGCACCATACGGTCGCGCCAGAACTGGTCGTTCTCGCCCTCGCAGACCTGCCGCAGGGCGTGGCTCTGGCCAAGCGTATAGGCGAGGTCGAGCAGGGTCTGCCGCTCGGGCGGCGTGCGCTCCTGCGCCGACGCGGGCGCGACGGCGGGCAGCGCGAAGGCGCTGAGAACGGCGATGGCGAAGACGCGCCTGTGCATGCGCCGATGTAACGGCATGCGGAGGTGTCTGTCACGACCGCGCAAGCGTGGGGCGAAGGTCATCGGCTCAGGCCGCCGCCGCGCGGGTCAGAACGCCAGTCCAGGCGGCTTCCATATCGGGGGTCCAGGCCTCGCCGCCGGCTTCGCGGAAGGTCTCGTGGACCACGGTGAAGAAGGTGGCGAAGACGTCGAACGGCACGCCGATCTGGTCGTGGTTGATCCGCTCGGCGCGGATCATGTTGGCCGGCCAGGCCGCGCCCTCGGCCATGTTGGTCAGGGTCTCGAGCACCATCTGCAGCATGTGGCCGCGGGCCGCGCCGCCGTGGTCGGTGATGAACAGCTCGCGCATCGCCGGCTGCTGGGCGAACAGCCGGTCATAGACCAGCGTCGTGGGGTCGCCGCAGCGGTCGGCGACCAGCTCCAGACTGGCGGCGAGCGCGTCGGTCAACTGATCCACTTCAGGGTCACCGGCTTGACCGGATTGGTGAACGGCCGACCCTCGGCGCGGCTGGCGACCCATTCGCGTTTCAGCTGCTGGTACCATTTGGCCTGGGTGTCGGCGTCGTCGATCCACAGCAGCGACGGATCGTACTGCAGGCCCATGTTCTGCAGGTTCACCATGTCGCCGTCCTGGTGGATGAAGGCGCGGGCGAACGGTTTGATCAGCCAACGGAGCATCATCGCCGGATGGTCCGACCAGATCAGCTGGGTCAGGCGCGTCTTCGTCTCGGTGACCGGCGTCAGGCAGGTCAGGGCCAGCATCTGGAACCGGCCGATCTGGATGTGTTCCCAGCGATAGCCCGGCAGACGGAAGGTGATCTCGGTCTGCGGCTGGCCGCCGAGAATGGCGTAGATCCGGTTGGCCTTGCTGGTGGCGTGGCGGGTCATGACGAAGCCTTCGGGCGAGGGCTCGAACAGCTTGGCCTTGTCCTTCATCCGCTTCGATGAGCGGGCCCACCAGGCGGCGTGGACATAGGGCGCGTGCGTCGGGTCCATCAGCCCGACGATCGCGTGGTCCATATGGGTGTCGAAATCCATGTGGTCGACGATGGCCGGTTTGCCGACGGCGCCGGGGAAGACCGGCGGCGGCGTGTCCGGCTCGCCCTCGTCGGTCATGCCGAAGCGGGCGTCGGACGACATCCAGACGAACACCATCCCCTGGCTCTCGGCCGCGGGATAGCGCCGCACGCGGATGCGGCTGATGTCGAGATCCTGGCTCGCCACCAGCGAGGGGATGGCTGTGCAGCCGCCGTCCGTGCCGAAGCGCCAGCCGTGATAGGGGCACTCGATGCTCTCGCCGCCACCCTTTTCCGGCACCAGCTTGCCGGCCGACAGGGGCGCGGCGCGGTGCGGGCAGATGTCCTTGATGGCGTAGACCGCCCCGTCGCGGCGGCGGCCCAGCAGCACCGGCTCGCCGAGCAACTCGTAGCGCTGCAGCTTGCCGGGCTTCAGGTCGCCGCTCTGGCAGGCGAAGTACCAGCAGTCGCGCAGCCAGCCCTCGCCGAACTTCATCGGAGCGGGCCGGGCCTTGGCGGCGGGTTTCGAAGCGTCGTCGGGCATGGCTTTTCTCTAACCCGTCTCCCCTTGCGGGAGAAGGTGGCCCTCAAGGGCAGTCTGTATGGCGGCGCTATGCATTGAGCCGCATCAATTCACCGACGGCGTGCGTCCTTCGAGACGCGATCCTGAGGGATCGCTCCTCAGGATGACGAACACAGATGCCCGTCATGGTGAGGAGCGAGGCATCAGCCGAGCGTCTCGAACCACGCAAGCTCTACCCCGCCGCCGTGGCGATCAGGCGGGTGAAGAAGTCGGTCATCCGCGTCAGGTTCTCCAGCGTCATGTGCTCGTTGGTGCCGTGGATCATGCCGAACTCGTTGAGTGAGGCGTGGATCGGCGAGAAGCGATAGATGTCGCTGGAGACGTCGCTCATGTAGCGGCTGTCGGTGCCGGCGGTGACCAGGCCCGGGGCGACCGGGATCGAGCCCTTCTCCGAGGCCAGCGCCGCCAGCAGCGTCCAGCCCTCCGACGTCGTCGAGGACACCGGCGAGGGATCGGCGGCGACGCCGCCGGCCCAGGACAGCTGGACATTCATGCCCTTGGTCACGTCCTTCGCGCGGGCCATCACGTCCTGCGCCGTCTGGCCGGGCGCGATGCGATAGTTGATCCAGGCCGTGGCGTCCTGCGGCAGGACGTTCTCCTTCGGGCTGCCCTTGAGCATCGTCGGAGCGATGGTCGTGTGCAGGGTCGCGGCGCTGGCCGGACTCTTGGCGAGCGTGTTGATCAGCACGGGCGAGAACAGCCAGGTGTTGGCCGCGGCGACCTTGACGATGCCGCCGGCATAGGGGGCGATGGCCTTGATCATGTCGGCGCCCGGCCCCTCGAACTTCATCGGGAAGGGGTGGGAGGTGACGGCCAGGACGGCCCTGGCCAGCGTCTCGACGCCGGTCTCTTTCGGCGGGGCCGAGGAGTGGCCGCCCGAGGCGGGGGCGACGATCTTCAGGGTGGCGTAGCCCTTCTCCGCGACGCCGATCACCGCCACCGGGCGGTTCAGCATCGGGAAGTCCTTCACCACGGCCATGCCCTCGTCGATGACCAGCAGGGCCTTCACGCCACGGCTTTTCAGCAGCGCGGCGGCGGCGCGGGCGCCGGAGCCGCCGGCCTCCTCGTCCTGACCGCTGACGAAGATCACCGTGCGCTTCGGCTTGAAGCCCTTCGCGGCCAGCGCTTCGGCGGCCTCGAACATCATCACCAGGGTGCCCTTGTCGTCGATCGAGCCGCGGCCCCAGACGGCGCCCTCGGCGATCTCGCCCGAGAAGGGCGGGTGCTTCCAGTCACCCTCGGTGCCGGCGGTCACCGGCACCACGTCCTGGTGCGCCATCAGGATGATCGGCGCGAGGCCGGGGTCCGACCCCTGCCAGGTGTAGACCAGCGCCTTGTTGGGCAGGATCTCGCGGGTCATGGCGGCATGGGCGGCGGGGTAGGTGGTCGCCAGCCAGGCGTGCAGCCTGTCCCATTCGGCCCAGTCGTTCTCGGCCTTGTTCTGGTGGCTGATCGTCTGGATCTGGATCGACTGCGACAGGTGCAGCGCTGCCGTGGCCTGGTCGACCGGCGTCGCGGCGGCGATCTTCACGGCGTTCGGGTCGACCTGGGTCGCCGGTTTGAACGTCGCGGTGCGGTACGCGACCACCCCGCCCAGCAGCGCGACCACGCCCGCGCTCGTCAGCGCCACTTTCGCCCAGGTCTTCATGAGATCCTCCCCGATCTTGTTGGCGGGGAGAGTAGAGGGGCCGGGCGGGGCGCATCAACATGCATTCCTCTCCCGGAGGGAGAGGGGGACCATGCGGAGCATGGTGGAGAGGGAAGCGCAGGTGACTGGGGCCATGTCCTCGAACATCGGAGACTCCCTCTCCGACCTGGCTCCGCCAGGCCACCTCTCCCTCCGGGAGAGGAAGGTTCGTGCCGGCGGTCTGTCCGAACCTTAACTTGCGCTCGCCGCCGTCGCGCGTTGCAACAGGCGGCGGAGCGACCTCGAGGAACGACGATGACACTCGACAGACGACGGCTGCTGGCGCTGGGCGCGGGCGCGGCCTTCATCAGCGGCGCGGCGCGGGCGGCCGAGGAGCCGGCGCGGGCCGGCCTGACCGCCATCCTGACCGAGACCGGCGTTCCGGCCCTCGCTGGCGCGGTGGTGACGCCGGACGGCCTGCCCTTCCTCGAGGCGGCCGGCCTGCGGCGCGCCAACGGGCCCGACCGGGTGACGACGAACGACCTCTGGCACCTGGGCTCGAACACCAAGGCGATGACCGCCGCCCTCTACGGCCGGCTGGTCGATGCGGGCCTCGCGCGCTGGGGCGCGACCCTGCCGGCGCTGTTTCCCGACCTGAAGCTGGACCCCGCCTGGTCGACCACGACCATCGAACAGCTGATGAGCCACACGGCCGGCGCCACCGACAGGGGGGCCGTCGACACGCTCTGGCTGATCGCCGCGCACAGCGCGACCAATCCCGTCACCGAGCAGCGGACCGCGCTGGCGGCGAAGGTGCTGGCCGCGCCCCCGGCGGGCAAGCCGGGGCAGTTCCAGTACGCCAACCTCAACTTCATCCTCGCCGGCGCGGCCATCGAGCGGATCACCCGGACCAGTTGGGAAGTCGCCATCACCGACCGGCTGTTCAAGCCGCTGGGCATGGCCAGCGCAGGCTTCGGCGCGCCGAAGGG
>CANJYY010000036.1 GCA_947479185.1 Caulobacteraceae bacterium | reverse complement strand
TCGCCCAGATTGTGCGGCGGGATGTTGGTCGCCATGCCGACGGCGATGCCGCCCGCGCCGTTGACCAGCAGGTTGGGAATACGGGCCGGGAGGACCGTCGGCTCGTTCTCCGAGCCGTCGTAGTTCTCCTGGAAATCGACCGTGTCCTTGTCGAGGTCGACCAGCAGCGCCTCGGCCGCCTTGGTCAGGCGGGATTCGGTGTAACGCATAGCCGCCGGCATATCGCCGTCGACCGAGCCGAAGTTGCCCTGGCCGTCGATCAGCATGACGCCCATCGAGAACGGCTGGGCCATCCGGACCATGGCCATGTAGACCGCGACGTCGCCGTGCGGGTGGTATTTACCGATCACGTCGCCGACGGTCCGCGCCGACTTGCGGTAGGCCGAGTTGGACGTGAAGCCGTTCTCGTTCATCGCGAACAGGATGCGGCGGTGCACCGGCTTGAGACCGTCGCGGACGTCCGGCAGGGCGCGGCTGACGATCACGCTCATGGCGTAGTCGAGATAGCTGCGCTTCAGCTCGTCCTCGATGGCGATGGGGCTAACAGCCCCGCGCCGGGCGTCTTCCGGAGGGGTAAGGGTGTCGTCGGTCAAGTGCGGGATTTTGCTGTCAGAATCGGACAGGAAGCGTCCTTTCCCTCGTTAACATTCGCATCCGTCCGGCGCCATCTTTCGGGTGGCTTTTTCGGACCTTTAACGCTGCAATTCCGACGATTTTCCCGGATATTCAGGTCCTTTCAGGAGCCAATCCATGCGTCATCTGATCCTTCCCCTCGCCCTCGCGGCGATCGCCCTGCCCGCCGTCGCCGGGCCTGGACCCGTGACGATCCAGCTCAAGGGCCCCGCCGGCCAGGACATGGGCTCGGCGACCCTCACCGAGGCCCCGCACGGCCTGGTGCTGCGCGTGACGGCCAAGGGGCTGACGCCGGGCTGGCACGGCCTGCACTTCCACGAGAAGGCCGACTGTTCGAGCGCCGACTTCAAGTCGGCCGGCGGCCACATGCACCACGACATGCCGGTGCAGCACGGCCTTCTGAACCCGGCCGCCAACGAGACCGGCGACCTGCCCAACCTCTATGCCGCCGCCGACGGCACGGCGATGGCGGAGGTCTTCACCCCGTCCGTCTCGCTGTCGACCGTCGACCGCGCGCCGCTGCTGGACGCCGATGGCTCGGCGCTGGTGATCCACGCGTCGCCGGACGACCACAGCAGCCAGCCGATCGGCGGCGCCGGGGCCCGGGTGGCCTGCGCGGTGATCAAGGCCCCCTGACCGGGAGGCGCGCGGCGGCCGTCGGAACCTGCTAGAGGCGGCGCCATGATGTACCTGCTCGCAAAGGCCGCCCTGTCTGGCCTGCTCGTCGTCGCCGTCTCCGAGGTCGCCAAGCGCTACCCGGGGCTGGGTGGTCTGGTCGCGTCCCTGCCGCTGGTGTCGATCCTCGGCATGATCTGGCTATGGCGCGACACGGGCGACGCCGAGCGGATGGCCGCGCATGCCAGCGGGACCTTCTGGTTCGTCCTGCCGTCCCTGCCGATGTTCCTGCTGATCCCCGCCCTGCTCAGGCGCGGCGCGGGGTTCTGGCCGGCCCTGGGCGCGGGCTGCATCCTGACCATGGCCCTCTACGCGCTGATGGTCTGGCTGGGCCCGCGATTCGGCCTGCGTCTCTGATGCCGCGGCCGGGCCGCCTTGCCCCGGCCGGGCCGTTTTGGCATCGTCGCGCATGCTTCTGACGCCCGGCGATCCGGCCCCGACCTTCACCGCGCCCAGCCCGGGCAACCCGCGCTACAACGTCAGCACCGTGGGCGGACGGTATGTGGCCCTGGCGCTGCTGCCCGGGGTCCCGACGCCGCCGGCGATCGCCGCCCTGGCCGCCGTGCGCGACAACCGGGCCCTGTTCGATGACGTGACGCGCTGCTTCTTCGGCGTGATCAGCGACGCCGGCCAGTTCGCCGGTGCGGTCAACGAGCTGCCGGGCATCCGATGGCTGCATGACGTCGAGGGCGAGGTCGCCCGGCTCTACGGCGCCCAGGCCGGCTGGGTGGTGATCGATCCGTCGTTGCGGGTGCTGTTCACCGCGCCGCTGGACCAGACCGGGGCCGTGATGGCCCGGCTGGCCGCGCTGAACCCCGTCGACGACCACGCCGGGGTGCCGATGCACGCGCCGGTGCTGATCGCGCCGCGCATCTTCGAGCCCGCCTTCTGCCGGGTGCTGATCGACGCCTACGACGCCGTCGGCGGGACCCCGTCGGGCTTCATGCGCGAGCTGGACGGCCGCACCGTGGTGGTCAGCGACCCCAACCACAAGCGCCGCTCGGATGTGACCATCGAGGACGAGGGCCTGCGCGACGCGGCCCGCGCCCGGATCACCCGCCGCCTGCTGCCGCTGATCAAACAGGCCTTCCAGTTCGAGGCGACGCGGATGGAGCGCTATCTGGTGGCCTGCTACGACGCCGACAGCGGCGGCTGGTTCCGGCCGCACCGGGACAACACCACCAGGGGCACGGCGCACCGGCGGTTCGCCGTCTCGATCAACCTCGACGCCGAGGCGCACGAGGGCGGCGACCTGCGCTTCCCCGAGTTCGGCGGCCGCACCTATCGCCCGCCCACCGGCGGGGCGGTGGTGTTCTCCTGTTCGCTGCTGCACGAGGCGACACCGGTCACGGCCGGCCGGCGCTACGCCTTCCTGCCGTTCCTCTATGATGAGGACGGCGCCCGGATCCGCGAGCAGAACGCCGCCTTCGTCGATCTCGCCGCCCCGCCCTACCGCGCCGGCGGCGAGGGTCAGGCCTGATCGACGGCGACAGCCGCCGCGGCCGCAGCGGCGGCGCGGCGCTCGGACAGGGCCACCAGGGCCACGCCGGACAGGGTCGCGGCCCCGCCCAGCAGCAGCTGCGGCGTCAGATGATCACCCATCAGGCCGACGCCGATGCCGCAGGACAGCAGCGGCGTCAGCAGGAACCAGGGCGTCACCCGGCCCGGCTCGCGGCGCTGCACCAGCCAGAACAGCAGCGCCGAGGCGCCGACCGTCGAGGCCAGCGCCGCCCAGCCGACCAGACCCCAGATCATCCAGCTGGCTCCGGCGGCCCGCTGCAGCGCATCGGGCTCGAACAGGGCGGACGCCGCCAGCAGCACCGGCGCGCCGACCAGCGAGGTCAGGGCCTGCATCTTCAGCGGCGTGACGCCAGGCGTGCGGCGGACCCAGACGGTGCCGAGGGCCCACATGGCGCTGGCCACGACGCCGATCAGGATGCCCGGCAGGTCGCCGGCCGCATGCGGGTCGAGGCTCATGCCCGCGACGCCGACGAAGGCGATCAGCATGCCCGCCAGGCCCGAGCGGCTCATGGTCTCGCCCAGCACCCGCCAGGCGAAGAAGGCCGTCATCGGGATCCAAAGCTGCAGCGAGACCACCAGCGGGCTGAGGTTCTTCACGATCGAGAAGCCGTAGTAGATCAGCCCGAAATGCAGCGGTCCGAGCAGCAGCAGGATCGGCAGCACCTGTCGCCAGGGCGGAAACGGCGGCCGCAGGAACGGGATCAGCACCACCAGGGCGATGGCGAACCGCGCGCCGCCGACGAAGAACGGCGGCAGCACGCCGGTGGCCACCTTGGCCGCGGCGTTGTTGACGCCCCAGATCAGGATGATGGCCGCGATGGCCAGCCACTCGGAGGTGGCGAAGGGAGAGCGGGACGAGGTCACGGCGCCCTCCTCGCACGGGACGCCGCCGCGATGGAACCCCGGCGGCGGTCAAAGGTGGTTACGGGGTGTGAGTGGAAGCCCGTTCAGGCCAGCAGGGTCTCGATCACCCGGGCCACGCCGTCGTCCTCGTTGCTCGCCGTGACCTCGTCCGCCGCCGCCAGCACCTCGGGGTGGGCGTTCGACACGGCCACGCCCCTCCCCGCATAGCTGAGCATCGGCACGTCGTTGGGCATGTCGCCGAAGGCGATCACCTGAGCCGGCGACAGACCGAGCAGCGCGCACAGGGAGGCCAGGCCCGACGCCTTCGACACGCCCGAGGGAGCGATCTCGACGAAGGGCGCGCCCGACCAGATAACCTCGCCGCGATCGCCGAGGTGGCCCCGGATGCGGCTCGCCAGATGTTCGACGTGATGATCGGGATGGTGGACCAGCAGCTTGGTCAGCACCTCGCCGCACAGCGCCGCCGCATCATCGATGCGGAGCGCGTGATGATGAACCGTGTCGGCAAACAGGTCCGGAAAGTGCGCCTCCTGCCCCAGCCTGTGCCCGTGCTCGGTGGCGAAGGCCACGCCGGGCTCGGCCAGGCGGAGTTCCGACACCAGCGACCGGGCCAGATCCTGGCACAGCCGCTCGTGCCGGTGGGTCTCACCGGTCGCCAGATCATGAACGATGGCGCCGTTCGAACAGATCGCCATGCCGGTGATGCCGAGATGATCGGCGATGGCGTGTACGTCCCGGGGGGGACGCGCCGTCACGAAGACCACCGTCAGCCCGGCCGCCTGCGCCCCGCCGATCGCCTGGCGGGTGCGGGGCGATATCGACCCGTCATCACGCAGCAGCGTGCCGTCGAGGTCGGTGGCGATCAACCTGACCGGGATCATAGGCCGTTGGACCTCAAGTGGAGCCACAACAGGATGCCCCTACCTGGCGTCATGGCTTCACCGGACAGGCCGGAAACCCTGGGTCCCGGCCTTCGCCGGGATGAGCGGAGGTGGACAAGATCTAGAACGGGATCTCGTCGTCGAGGTCGGCGCTGAAGCTTTCCTTCGGGCCGCTGGGCTGGGCCCGGTCGCCGCCCGAGTAGCCGCCGAAGTCGCCGCCCTCGTCGCGCATGCCGCCGCCGGCGGAATCGCCGCGACCGCCGAGCATGGTCAGCTCGCCGCGGAACTTCTGCAGCACCACCTCGGTCGAGAACTTCTCGACGCCCTGCTGGTCGGTCCATTTGCGCGTCTGCAGCGCGCCCTCGATGTAAACCGTCGAGCCCTTCTTCAGGTATTGCTCGGCGACCTTCACCAGGTTGTCGTTGAAGATCACCACCCGGTGCCACTCGGTGCGCTCCTTGCGCTCGCCGCTGGCCCGGTCGCGCCAGGTTTCCGATGTGGCCAGGCTGAGGTTGGCCACCCGGTCGCCCGAGTTGAGGGTGCGGATCTCCGGATCCTTGCCCAGATTGCCGACCAGAATGACCTTGTTGACGCTGCCCGCCATGGAAATGCTCCGTTGTTCTCACGCCCGGCGACCCTGTGCGCCGGAATCTGACACCCAGACTAGCGGGCGTTAACCATTTATAAAACCCATCAGTTCACATTTTGTTCTCATCCGCAAGCGCTTATGCACAGCATTCTTGTCGCGGATTGAAAACGCGCCGGGGCGGCTACTGTTGCTGCACGGCGCCCGGGATAACCAGCCGGCCGTCGCCGCTGCGCACCAGCATCAGGTACTGGTTCCCCTCCCAGGTCTGCGAGCGGAAGATCCCCTCGCTGCGCAGGAAGATGAAGCTGCCCTGGTAGGCGCCGGAGATCTCGCGCGTCTGGCCGCCCATGCGCAGGAAGCGCAGGCGCATGCCCTCAAGCTGGGCCGCGCAGTGCTCGATGTTGGGCTGGTCGCGCGCCACCACGTTGAACTTGATCTTGCCGTCGGCCCCGGAGCCGACCGCATAGCAGACGCCCCTGTCGAGCGGCGCCTCGATCTGCGCCTCGCAGGCCCCCAGCAGCGTGGCGGCGGCGGCGAGGGTCAGCAACACGGAAGACCTGGACATCGAACGATCCTTCACTGGCCGACCGGCGGAATGGAGCAGCCGGGCCCCTGCTCGACCAGGGTGCGGAAGCGGCGGTTGTCCGACGAGATCTCGACCTTGTCACGCACCAGACGCAGGGTCTGCTCTCCCCAGCGGCCGTAGGATGCGCCGCCCCGCTGTTCGCACTGGCCGGCGTAGAGCGTCTGGACGCAGCTGTTGAGGTCCATGGCGCCGATCTTGGTCCAGCCGCCGCCGGCGTAGCGCCAGCAGGCGTCGCCAGAGACCTGGGTCGGCGCGGGTTGGCTGGAGCCCGCCTCGGTCGGCAGCGGCGGCTGCGGCGCGGTCTGCACCGGCGGCAGCGGCGCCAGCACCGTGCCGGCCTGGTTGGCGGCCGCCAGGGCCCCGGTCTCGTCGACGCCGACGTCGAGCGCGTCGGTGGCCACGCCGTTGCGCTTGGCGCAGTCGGTCAGGGTCAGCTCGCCGACGAACACACCGCTGACAAAGCAGCGGATCGGCCGGGTTGGGTCGAGCTTGGTATCGTCATCGCGGCCGGTCTCCACGACCAGGCCGCCCGTCGCCGCGGGCGGCGGTTTGGTCGGCCCCTTGTCGCCGCGCATGATCGTCGCCGCGATCAGGATGCCGAGCAGCAGCGCAACAGCGCCGCCAATGGCCAGAACGATCCGGCGGTCCTTGAGAAATTCCATGGCTGCAATCGCTATCTTGCGGCCGTGTCGCTTTCAAGTCCGTGTGAAGACCGAAGGGATTATCCGCCGCCGGTCAGACGGTTCAGCGCGGCCGTGTAGTTGGAGATCTGGTTGGTCAGATAGGCCGGCACCGGACCGCTGGCGCCGGGCTTGATCGTCGAGGCGGGCTTGGCCGCGGTCTCGAGCTGGCGGTAGGCGTCGCGGATCTTGGACATCGACTGGCCGAGCACGGTCAGGGCGTGCTTGACCGCGAGATCGGTGTCGACGTCCAGCGCCGCCGGCAGGGACAGGCCGAACACCGGGCCGCCGCCGTCGGCGGAAACGCTCTTGCCCGCGGAATCGATGATGGTGTTGCGCACCACGCCAGGCGTGAGGCCGATCGCGCCGAGCGCGTCGGTTCCGCCCTTGCCCGGCAGGATCTCGACCGAAGAAGCCTTGGTCGCCGGGGTGATCTTCAGTCGCCGGAAGTCGCCGTCGCTGACCACCTCGACCTTGGCCTTGGAGCCCGCCGCGCGGCGAACCTTGGCGGCCAGGGTGTCGAGCGTATCGCTCGCCTCGAAGGTCACGGTGGCCAGGCGGCCGGCCTCGCCGGTGCGGATCTGGAAGGTATCCCCGGCCCGCGCGGCCGTGGCCGAGGCGACCTTGACCGAGTCGGCGTAGAGTAGCGTCCCCTTGGGCAGCCCCAGCTTGTCCAGCGCGCTGGCGCCGGTGGTGTCGACGGCGATCGAGGTGGCCGTGGCCATGCCGTCCTTGCCGGTCAGGCGCTGCACCGACGCGGTTCCGGTCGTGACGTCGAGGGCGGCGAGATAGCCGTCCTTCGTCGAGATCGCCGCCGCGCCGGGCTGGTCCGTCGACGCGCCGCCGGCCACCCAGACCTTGCCGTCGGCCACGGTCATGGCGGTGACCGTGTCATCGCCCGCCCCGCCGAAATAGCTGAGCCTGTCCTGGGATGTGCTTGAAAGATCAGTCGAAATCCGCGCCGCGAAAGCATCCATGCCGCCCGTATAGGCGTGGGTGTTGCCTGACACCGACAGGGCGGCGTTGCGCGTCGTCCCGGCGATCCACAGGTCGCCGCCGTCGAGGCTGAGGCCGGCGATCTGGCCGCCCTGCATGTCGCCGAGATCGCGGGTGGCGCCGGTGGTGAAGCTGGCCGCCGAGGTGTTGACCGTCGTCGTCGTCGAGCTGGTCCCCGACCCGTCCGGCGCGCCGTAGACATTGGTGGTCGTCGTCGACGAGCCGTTGGTCGTGTTGGTGACGTTGACGGTGACGACGCCGCTGCTGACGATCTTTTCGGTCGTCGTCGTCGTCGGCGTGACATCGAAGCTGCGCAGCGTGCCGCGTCCGCTTTCAACCCCGGCGAGGGTTACGGTCGAGCCGCTGACCACGATGCCGCTGACGGTGTCGGCGCCGGCCGTGCCGAACTGGTTGGTGAACAGGGCCTTGGGCACGCCCTTGGCGTCGGGCGCGAAGGCGGTCAGGTAGCCGTCCCAGTCGCCCTGGCTGACGCCGCCGCCCGGGATCGTCGACTTGGTGCGGCCGCCGACATAGACGATGCCGCCCTCGCCGAAGGCCACCGCCGTCGCCTCGTCGTCCTTCAGCGCGCCGCGACGCGCGGTCCAGGACTCATCCCCCTTGGCGTCGTAGACCGTGACGAAGCTGTCGGTCAGGCCGGTGCTGGCGGCGGAGTTGATCGGACCGTTGGCCGCGCCGGACAGGTCGCCCGTGACCTTGCCGGCGATCGCCACGCGGCCGTCGTCGGCCACCGTCATCGCCAGGCCCTGGGCGCTGTCGGCCGCGCCGAGCGTGCGGGCATAGGTCAGCTGGCCGGTGCTGTCGTACTTGAGCAGGGCGACGTCGCCCGCGCCCTTGATCGTCTGGCCGTCGACAGAGGTGGCCACATCGGCCAGCACATACAGCGAGCCGTCGGCCCCGACCTTCGACGCCCGGACCGTCTTGATCGTGCCTTCCATCGTGTTGGAGAACACCCGCGCGCCTTCCACGCCGACGGCCGAGCCGTCGAGCTTGACCATGCTGCTTTCGAACTTGCCGTCTTCGGTCTTGACGTTCTTGTCCGGGTCCGGATTGCCGGCATAGGTCGTGACATAGACGGCCGGCTTGGTCGTCGCGGCCGAAAACGTCGTGGCTTCCGTGGAATCGCCGGAGATCTTGAAGGCGAAATTGTCGGCCAGCGCCGGCAGGGTGACGGTCGTCCCGCCGGTGGTGATCTTGCGCGGATCGCCGGGCGTGCGCACGACGCTGAAGCGCGTCTGCAGGTGCTCTGCCTCGAGCTTGCTGTTGATGAACGAGGTGACGGCGCCCATCGTCCGGGGCGTCGCGCCCATGTCCGCGAGGTCGACGTTGATCGTGTGGGTCGCCCCGCCGCGCTTGACGGCGATGGTAAAGGCCACGTTGCCCGCGAACGCCGGCACCGGGTCGGCCTGGGCGCCCGAGAAGACCTTGCCCGTGGTGTATTCGTACTTGGGACGGGGAACGCCGACCGCCGTCTTGTCGGTGATCATCGTCTCGCCGCGCGTGATGCGCATCTGCGCGAGCTTGGCGTTGTCGGTGTAGGCCGACACCTCGCTCATGCCGCGGGCGAAGATGTCCGCGATGCGGGTCTTCTCGCCCGCCGACATGCCCTTCGTCTGAAGTTTTTCCGCCAGGCCGTTGAGGGCGTTGAGACCCTGGTAGAGGGCGAACAGCTTCTTGTAGTCGCTGCTGGCGCCTTCGAGATCGAGCTTGGCGGCGCCTTCATTGATGAAGCGCTGGCCGGCCATGGCCGTCTTGACGAGGTCATTGGAGCGCTGCGCGCCCGAGGTCGTCGACCAGGGCGGCGTCGGGGCATACTTCGGCTTCGCGCCACCACTGGACGTGGTCGCGCCGACCCCCGTCGAGGAGGCCTGGCCCTGCCTTGCCTGATAGTAGTTCAGGAGGCTGCTGGTATCGAAGCTGACGACCATGATGTTCCTGGCGGGAGTCCCGCGGCCACACCTTGCCCGACAAGGGCTGACAGGGGGTTAAGGGCCGCTCGTCAGGCCGCGATCAGGCCCGCCTCGGCCAGGTTCCGGCGGGCCGCCGGGGCCAGGGCCGTCCATTCGTCCGACAGAATTCCGAGCAGGACGACATCGCGCGGCGCGCCGTCCTTGAGGACGTGACCCCGCAGATAGCCCTCGCGGCGGAAGCCGGCGCCGGTCTGGACCTTCATCGCCGCGTCGTTGTCGGCCATGACCTCGGCCCAGACCTTGTGAAGCCCGAGCCCGCCGAAGGCCTGGTCGAGCCCCAGCACCTGGGCCGCGCGGCCGACGCCCCGCCCCCGGGCGTCACGGTCACCGATGAACCAGTTCCAGGCCGCCCGGCGGTGGTGCCCGGTCAGGCCGGTCAGGGTCAGCAACCCGGCCGGCCGGCCGGCGCGCTGGATCATCCAGCCCTTCAGGTCGGGATCAGCGCGCAGCTGGTCAAACCAGGCGCGGTGGGCGTCACGGCCGGAGACGTCGGCGTCGGACATCCAGCGTGCCACATCGGGCTCGCCCCGCCAGAGAAACAGGCGCTCCTCGTCTTCCGGGAGCAGGTCGCGCAGTTCAATCATGCCAAGGCCCCGCCGCCTTCCGCCCGCCGCCCGCCTGGGGCGGCGCCGAAAGCGAACCCCATTAACCCTTGAACAGCGACAGAACGATTTGCGGCGCGGCGTTGGCGATCGACAGCGCCTGGGCGCCGAGCTGCTGCTGCACCTGCAGGGCCTGCAGCTTGGCGCTTTCCTTGGCCAGGTCGGCGTCCACGAGATTGCCGATGCCGGTGTTCAGCACGTCGGTCAGCTTCGAGACGAAGCTGTTGTGCGCGGAGACCTGCTTGGACTGGGCGCCCATGTCACCCAGGGCCTGGTTGATGTTGGCGATCGAGCTGGTCAGCAGCCCCTGGATCGTCGAGGCCAATGTGACCGTGGTGATCGAGGTCGCCGCGCCCATGGTGATGATCGCGCCGCCCAGCGACATGTTCTTGGCAGACAGCGTGATGAAAGAGTTGGCGTCGGCATTGGCCAGGAAGCGGATGCCCGCTCCCAGCGAACCGTCGAGCATGTTGGCGCCGTCAAACTCGGCGTCGCCGGCGACCTGGGTGATCTGGCGCAGAAGCGACTTGTAGTCTGCGTCGAGGGCAGTGCGCGACACGGTGTCCAGCGACGGGTCCATCGCGGCCGTGACCTTCTCCTTCATGGAGAGCAGCAGGTCGGAGATGGTCTCGCCGGCCGCGATCGCCACGTCCGAAATCGACTGGGCCCGGTCGAGGCTCATCTTGACTGCACCCAGGGCGCCGACATCGGCGCGCTGCGCCTGGGCGATGCCCCAGACCGAGGCGTTGTCCTTGGGGCCCTGAACCTTGAGCCCCGTGCTGATGCGCGTCTGGGCGCCAGACAGCTGATCATTGGTTTTGTTGAGGTTCTGAAGGGCGACCAGTGCAGACTGGTTGGTGTGAACGCTGATCGACATGAGCTTCTCCTCGCACGACGCTTCTGGACGGGAAGCGACTCACCGAGACGCCCCTAACGAGGTTTCGCTGGAGAAAGTTGGCTTATGGTTAACGGCCGTAAACCATGAAGACCGCCGTCGCGGGGCGACGTCGGTGAAAATAGCATGGAACGACCCGAGCGGGCCGGCGCGGAGATCCGCTAGCTGTGCGCGTCGATCACGGCGCCGGGCGCGTAGCCGGCGGTGTCCTTAAGGCGGACCATGTCTTCGCGCGGGAACTGCTTGACGATCTCGCCGGTGCGCCGGTCGAGCGTCTTGTAGACGAAGGTCCCGGACACAGGGTCCTCTTCGATGACCAGACGGAGGTCCGCATTCTGGCGCGGAGCCTCGCTTGCAGGCCTGGCGTCGACAGCAGGGACCGGCGGCGTCGGATAGACACCGGGATCCTGGATCGACAATGCGGGTGCGATGGTGGCTTTCATGTCTCCTGGCGCCGACCCTTTCCGGTCGGCGACCCCCCATGTTAGCGGTCGGCGATGACCCTCAGGCCATCGCCGCCGCAACCGGAGGCGGGCGTCAGACGCCCGCCTCCATGCTTGCTTTAGCGGAACAGTCCGAGCAGCGACGACGACGAGGAGTTGGCGATCGACAGGGCCTGGATACCGAGCTGTTGCTTGGTCTGCAGGGCCTGCAGTTTCGCGCTTTCCTTCGCCAGATCGGCGTCGACCAGGTTGCCGACACCGGCGTCCAGCGCGTCCTGAAGCTTGCTGACGAAGGTCAGGTGCGATTCAAGAGCCTTGGAGCCCGTGCCGAGCTTGGCCAGAGCCGCGCCGACGTTGGTGATCGAGGTCGTCACGGTCGCGATCATGGCGGTAGCCGTGGTCACGGTGCCGATCGTGCCGGTCGCAGCGACCGTCACGTTCGAGCCGCCGAGCGCCAGCGACTGGGTCGCAACAGTGATCTTGGACGAACCGTCCGCGTTGGCCAGGGCGGCGATGGTCGTGCCCGAAGCCTTGATCATGTTGGAGCCGTTGAAGTCGGCGTTCGTCACCGACTTGGTGATCTGGTCGCGCAGCGCCTTGAAGTCTTCGTTCAGGGCGGTGCGGCTGGCGGTGTCCAGCGTGGCGTCAGAAGCCGCCAGAGCCTTTTCCTTCATCTGACCGAGCAGATCGGAAACCGATTCACCGGCGGCGATGGCGACGTCGATGGTGGATTGACCGCGCTGGAGCGAGTCCTTGACGGCGTTCAGGGCGTTGGACGTGCTGCGCTGGCTCTGGGCGATGGCCCAGACGGCGCCGTTGTCTTTCGCGGAGGCGACCTTCTTGCCGGTGTTGATCCGGGATTGAACCGTATCCAGTTGGGCGTTGGTCGAGTTGAGGTTCTGCAGAGCGACGAGCGCGCCCGTGTTCGTGTTAACGCTGTTCAGCGCCATGACGATATTCCCTTTCCAGGTGTCCGACGTCTTTTTGACGGCCGGGGACATTTTGTCCGCTTGGATAGGAAGCAATCGCCGGGCCAGTTTGGCCGCCCGGAGGGCTCGATCTATCTTATTGTTTTTATTGGGTTATAGGTCTGTTAGGGACGATTCGGCCGGGCAATTTCTGCCGGGCTGCGGACATGGTGAGCAACTTCTGCCGGGTGACCCGGCAAAAGGCTGCCGGGCGGGGGTGGGTCCCCGCCCGGCTTCGCGGCCTAACCTCGGAACAGAGACAGCAGCGACTGGGACGACGAGTTCGCGATCGAGAGCGCCTGGATTCCGAGTTGCTGCTTCGTCTGCAGCGCCTGGAGCTTGGCGCTTTCCTTCGCGAGATCCGCGTCGACCAGGTTGCCCACGCCGGTATCGAGGCTGTCCTGCAGCTTCCCGATAAAGGTGCGGTGGCTATCGTACGCCTTGGACTTGGTGCCAAGACGCGCGAGCGCCGCGCTGGTGTTGGTGATGGAGGTGGCGACCGTCGCGATCATAGCCGTGGCCGTAGTCACGGTGCCGATCGATCCCGCCACAGCCACCGTCACGATCGAGCCGCCAAGCGCCATGACTTCGGCGG
>CANJYY010000035.1 GCA_947479185.1 Caulobacteraceae bacterium | reverse complement strand
CCTCAGGACCGGCGCCGGCCGCTTGGACAGGGCCTGCATCGCCGCCAGAAGACCGCCGAGCGTGGCGAGACCGACCGCCGCGCCCAGCAGCGTCCCGACCCCGGCCCAGTCGACGCTCCATTTGGCCTCGAACACCTTGACCACCACCGGCCAGGCGGCGGCGTAGCCGAGGGCCACGCCGGCGAGACCGGCGATCAGCCCGACCGCGCCGTATTCGACCCCGTAGGCGGTGAGGATCTGCAGCCGCGAACCGCCGAGCACCTTGAGCGTCGCGGCCTCGCGGGCCCGGGCCCGGGCCCCGGCGGCGATGGCCCCCGCCAGCACCAGCAGCCCGGCCAGCGCCGCCACCGAGGCCGCGCCCTGCACCGCCAGCACGAGGCGGTCGAGCATCTCGGTCGCCGCTTCCAGCTGCTCGCGCACGCTGATCACATTGACCATCGGAAAGTCCCGGCCGAGCGCGCGGGTGACGGCCGCTTCCTGGACCTTGTCGGCCCTGGCGATGGCCACCTGCGGCAGGACCGCGCCCTCCAGCGCCGACGGAGTGATGATGATCGGGAAGGCCGGGCCGAAGCCGCCCCAGTCGACCTTGCGCAACACGGCGATCTTCACGTCGATCTCGCGGCCCAGCACATTGAGGGTCAGGCTGTCGCCGACCTTCAGTCCCGCCCCCGCGGCGGCGTCCGCCTCCATGGCGATGACCGGCTCGCCGGCGTAGGCGGCCGGCCACCAGCGGCCGGTGACGACGCCGGACTCCTTCGGCTCGGGGCCGATGACCGAGATCTGGATGTCGTTGTCATAGGCCCAGCGTTCGCTGTCCTTGATGCGCTTGAGGTCGACCAGCTCGCCCTTCACCCGGGTGATGCGGCCGGTGGTGAACGGCGCGCGCAGCCAGTTCCGGTCGGTCAGGGGAACGCCGAAGGCCTTGCCGACGGCGACATCGAATTCGGCGGCGCGGTCTCCGGGAATCTCGGTGAAGACCATGGCCGGGGCAGTCTTGGGCGCCACCTCGCTGACCTGGGCCAGCAGGCTGGACTGGATCAGCACCACGGCCGCCAGCAGGGCGACGCCGAGGCCGATGGCCGGGGCGGCCGTGCGGGCCGCGGAGCGCGGTCCGGCCAGATTGGCGATGCCGATGCGCACCGCGCCGCGGGCGACGCCGCGCAGCCGTCCCGCCAGCAGCGCCGCGCCGCGTCCCAACGCCCAGAGCAGGCCGAAGGCGAAGGCCACCCCGGCGATCATGATCCCGGCCGCCACCGGCGTCGGGGCGGTGACGATAGCGAGACCCGCCAGACCGAGACCGGCGAGGATGGCGATGACCACCTCCGGCCCGAAGGCCAGTCGGCCGGTCAGGTCGCGGCGGAACAGCGAGGATGGCGGCGTCGCCCGGGCCCGGGCCAGCGGGGCCAGGCTGAAGGCGGCGGCGGCCAGCAGGCCGAACAGCGCCGCCTTGGCGAGCGGCATCGGATAGACGGCGAACAGGGCCGGCACGGGCAGCTGGTCCTTCGCCAGCTCGCCCAGCACCAGGGGCGCGGCCGCGCCGATCGCCAGGCCAATGGCTACGCCCAAGGCTGACAGCACGGCGATCTGGATCAGGTAGAGATTGCGGATCAGCGCTCCCTCGGCGCCCAGCGCCTTGAGCACGGCGATCGAGGGCTTGCGCTGTTCGAGATAGGCCGAGACCGCGCCGGCGACGCCCAGGCCGCCGGCGACCAGCGAGGCCAGGCCGATGAAGCCGAGGAAGTATTCCAGCTGGTCGATCAGCCGCTTGAACCCGCCCGCGGCGTCGTTGCGGCCGCGCGCCTCGAAGCCGTCCGCCTTGAGCGTCTTCACCAGGGTCTCGACGCCGGCATTGGTGGCGTATTGCGGCTTGAGCGCGATACGCACGGCCTCGTTCGTGCCCGGCATGCCCGGCTGAAGGAAGCCGCCGTTCTGGACCGCTGCCAGCGTGGTCAGCACGCGCGGGCCGAGACCGAAGCCGCGCCCCAGACGGTCGGGCTCCTGGACGAGCACGGCGCGGGCGATGAACGGCGCCTCGCCGATCAGGAAGCGGTCGCCGAGCTTCAGGTGCAGCCGGTCGAGCAGGGCCTGTTCGACAACGGCCCCACTGGCGTCGCCGTCCGGCGCGAAGGCGGCGGCCAGCGAGGGCGCGCCCTGCAGCTCGACCTTGCCGGCCAGCGGATAGGTGTCCGACACGCCGCGCAGCTCGACCAGCCGGCGGTCGCCGGACGGGGCCTCGGCCATGGCGGAAGCGGCGGCGGAGAAGGCGGTCTTGCCCAGGGCGTTGAAGCGGGCCTGTTCGGCCGGGGTGAACATGCGCCGGTCGATGGTCACGCGCAGGTCGCCGCCGAGAATCTCGCGGGCCTGGACGGCGAGGCCGGCGCGGAAGGCCTCGGCCGTCGAGCCGGCGGCGGCGATGGCCGCCACGCCCAGCGCCAGGCAGGCGAGGAAGATGCGGAAGCCGGCCACGCCGGAGCGCAGCTCGCGCAGGGCGAAGCGGAGCGACAATGGCATCTGCAAGGGCGGCATCAGGCGTCGCCGACGATCTGGCCGGCGGCCATGGTCACCTGGCGGTCGGCCCGGGCGGCCAGCGCCGCGTCATGGGTGACCAGCACCAGCGCCGCGCGGGTCTCGGCGACGAGGTCGAACATCATGTCGGCCACGCCGGCCGCGTTGACCGCGTCGAGGTTGCCGGTCGGCTCGTCGGCGAACAGCAGGGCCGGCTCGATCGCCAGCGCCCGGGCCAGGGCCACGCGCTGCTGCTCGCCGCCCGACAGCTGGGTCGGATAGTGGCGCAACCGCTCGCTGAGGCCGACGCGGGCCAGCCAGTCGCGGGCCGTCCTGGCGGCGCCGGCGATGCCCGCCAGCTCCAGCGGCGCGGCGACATTCTCCTCGGCGGTCATGTTGGGCAGCAGATGGAAGGCCTGGAAGACCAGCGACACCCGGCCGCGTCGCAGCCTGGCCCGGCCGTCCTCGCCCAGCGTCGCCAGGTCCTGGCCGAACAGCCGCACCACGCCCGAGGTCGGCCGCTCCAGCCCGGCGGCCACCGCGATCAGCGACGACTTGCCCGAGCCGGACGGCCCGACGACCGCGACCCGCTCGCCGGCCGCGACCGACAGGCTGACGCCGCGCAGGATCTCCACCGGTCCGGCGACGGACGGCAGGGTGAGGGTCACCGCCTCGAGAGTCAGGGGCGCGGCGGTTGAGGTGGCGTCGAACATTTTGCGGAACAGTCTTCGCGTGAGGGATTTGGTCTGGGCGTTGTCCATCCTACATAGGGCGTAGCCATGGCCAGCACACCTTACGGACCCGTCACACGCCGCGTTTTCGGCGCCCTCATCCTCGGGGCGGCGGCGACGCCCGCCGTCGCCGCGGGCCGGCCGCGCATCGTCACCATGCTCGGCGACTCGATCACCGCCGGCTACGGCCTGCCCGCGCGCGAGGCCCTGCCGGCGCGACTGGAGGCGGATCTGGCGAAGCTGGCGCCGGGAACGCGCGTGCGGGCGGCCGGGGTCAGCGGCGACACCAGCGCAGGCGGCGCGGCGCGCGTCGACTTCAGCGTCCAGGCCGACACGGCCGTCTGTGTCGTGGCCCTCGGCGGAAACGACCTGCTGCAGGGGCTCGACCCGAAACAGACGAAGGCCAATCTCGACCGCATCATCCGCCGGCTGCAGGCGCGCGGGATCACGGTCGTGCTGGCGGGCCTGACCGCGCCGACGGCCATCGGCCGCGGCTATGCCCGCGAGTTCGGGGCCGTCTATCCGGCGCTGGCCGCACAGCACCGGGTGGCCCTCTACCCGAACCTGCTGGAGGGCGTGGCCGGCGTGCCGCGGCTGAACCAGCGGGACGGCATCCATCCCAACGCCAGCGGCGTCAATATCATCGCCGCCAGGCTCGCGCCGGTGGTGGCGAAGGCGCTGGCGACCCGGAGATAACGTCAACCGGATTGCGTGGTTCGAGACGCGATCCTGCGGGATCGCTCCTCACCATGACGGACATTTTGCACCACGGCTCGTCATCCTGAGGAGCGAGCTTGAAGCGAGCGTCTCGAAGGACGCACCGAACGGGGGATCAATGCAGTATTCGAAACTGGGCCGGACCGGCCTCGATGTCAGTCGCGTGTGCCTGGGCACCATGACCTGGGGCTCACAGAACACCGAGGCCGAGGCCCACGCCCAGATGGACTACGCGCTCGAGCGCGGCGTGAACTTCTGGGACACGGCCGAGATGTACGCATCGCCGCCGACACCCGAGACCCAGGGCTCTACCGAGCGCTACATCGGAACCTGGCTGGCCAAGAGCGGCAAGCGCGACAAGATCGTGCTGGCCTCGAAGGTCGCCGGTCGCGGCGCGGCCTTCGGCGGGATGAGCTGGCTGCGGGCGGACGGCGCCGTGCCGCGCCAGACCCGGGCGCAGATCGATGAGGCCGTGGCCGGATCACTGAAGCGGCTGCAGACCGACTATCTGGACCTCTACCAGTTGCACTGGCCCGACCGGCCGATCCGCACCTTTGGCGGCATGACCTTCAAGGACTACGAGCAGGACTACGAGTCCTTCCAGACCATCCTCGAGGCGCTGGAGGTCCATGTCCGGGCCGGCCGGATCCGCCACATCGGCGTGTCCAACGAGTTTCCCTGGGGCGTGATGCGGTTCCTCGAGGAGTCGAACCGGCGCGGGCTGCCGCGCATCGCCTCGATCCAGAACGCCTATCACCTGGCCAACCGGGTGTTCGAGTTCGGCCTGGCCGAGATCGCCATGCGCGAACAGGTCGGGCTGCTGGCCTATTCGCCGCTCGGCCAGGGCGTGCTGACCGGCAAGTACCTCGACGGGGCCCTGCCCCCCGGCGCGCGCAAGACCCTCTACAACCGCATGCAGCGCTATGAAGGCCCCGGCGCCGAGGAGGCCGTCCGCGCCTATGTCGCCCTCGCGCAGGCCTACGGCTGGGACCCTACCCAGCTGGCGCTGAAGTTCTGCGACAGCCGCCCGTTCGTCACCGCGACGATCATCGGCGCGACCTCGATGGAACAGCTCAAGACCGACATCGACGCCTTCGACCTGACCTGGACCGATGAACTCGACCAGGCCGTTGACGCGATCCACGTGCGGCGGCCCAACCCCTGTCCGTAGTATTTCCCTCCGTTGCAATACCTTCCCCGTCATCCTCGCGCTTGTCGCGAGGACCCAAGGCCTAGTTGCCGAACCGATGATCATCTGATGGCTGGGTGTTCATGGGTCGTCGGAACAAGCCCGACGATGACGACAGGGGATTGCAACGACCACATTTTGCTATGCTGACCGCATGATCCGCCTGTTCGCCGCCATCGCTGTTCCGGACGACATCGGCGCGCCGCTGCTGCGGCGCCAGCACGGGCTGCCGGGCGCGCGGTGGCGGCCGCTGGAGGCGCTGCACATCACGCTGCGGTTCTTCGGCGACGTGCAGGAGCGGGTCGCCGAGGACCTCGACCTGGAGCTGGAGCGGATCACCGGCGCGCCGTTCGGCCTGACCCTGGACGGCGTCGGGGCCTTCGGCGAGGGGCCGGACATCCACGCCGTCTGGGCCGGCGCGGCCGAGAGCGCGCCGCTGCGGACGCTGGCCGGGCGCTGCGAGACCGCCGCGCGGCGGGCGAAGATGGCCGCCGACAGCCGGGCCTATCGGCCGCATGTCACGCTGGCCTATCTGCGCCGGCCTGAACCGGCCGACGTGGCGGCCTGGATCCAGGCCAACAGCCTGCTGCAGTCGCCGCCCTTCGCCGTCGACCGGTTCGGACTCTATTCGACCCACCAGACCGGCGAGGGCACGCGGTATGTGCTGGAGCGCGAGTACCGGCTGTAGGCCCTAGAGCCGGCCGGTGAACTCCAGCGCCACGGGGCCGGTCATGATCACGTGGCCGTCGGACTCGCGCCAGTCGATGTGCAGTTCGCCGCCGTCCATCTCGATGGTGGCGGAGCGGCCGGTCAGGCCGCGGCGGGCGCAGGCGACGAGGGCGGCGCAGGCGCCGGTGCCGCAGGCTTTCGTCAGGCCGGCGCCGCGCTCCCAGACGCGCAGGCGGATGCGGTCGGGGGCCTTCACGTAAGCGAAGCCGACGTTGACCCCTTGCGGGAACATCGGGTGGTGCTCGATCAGACTGCCCGAGCCCCTGACCAGGGCGTCGCTCGGCTCCTCGTCGACGAAGAACACCACATGCGGATTGCCCATGCTGACCGCGCCCGGCGTGTGCAGGTGCGGGGCGTCGATCGGGCCGACCTGCAGCTCGATGCCCCTGGTGTCCATCTCCTCGGCCAGCGGGATACGGTCCCAGCGCAGCTCCGGCAGGCCCATGTCGACGGACACGCGCTTTTCGCCCTCGGCGCGGGTCGCGGCCAGCAGACCGGCCTCGGTCTCGATGACCACGTCGTCGCGACCCGTGGCCTCCATCATCAGCCAGGCGACGCAGCGCGTGGCGTTGCCGCAGGCGTCGACCTCGCCGCCGTCGGCGTTCCAGATGCGCATGAAGGCGTCGGCGCGGGTCGTCGGCTCGATGCCGATCAACTGGTCGCAGCCAACGCCGGACTTGCGGTCGGCGATGGCCCGCGCCTCATCCGGCGTCGGCCGGAAGGGCTCGTCCCGCGCCTCGACCACGACGAAGTCGTTGCCAAGGCCGTTCATCTTGAGAAAGGGGCGGGTCATCGTGGCAATATAGGCTACGGCTTCGGCTTAAGTCAGAGGTTAAACCGCGCCATGAAGGACGCCGATCACCGCGCCGCCCGGTCGGCCACCCACGGCCTCAGGGTGCGGCTGCGCGCGCTCTATCACGGGGCGTCGCCGGGCGCTGTACGCTTCAGGCTGGGGGTCATCGGCCTCGACCTGCTGATCATCGCCTTCTTCGTGGCGGCCCCGATCATGCGGAGCACCGGCGGACTGTTCCTGGTTCTGGACTACGTGATCGCCGCGATTATGAGCCTCGACCTGGCGGCGCGTTTGCTGGCGCAACCCTCGCTGATGAGGAGCCTCAAACGTCCGATGGTCTGGATCGACCTGTTCATCCTGGTGACCCTGCTGTTTCCTGCTCAACTGGCCAACTTCGGCTTCCTGCGCGTCCTGCGGCTGTGGACCCTGGTCGAGAGCGAGTTCTTCTGGCGCACGGTCGGGCGGCGCTATGACGATACCCGGGTCGAGGAGGTCACCAAGGCGGCCATTGGCCTGCTGACATTCGTCTTCGTGATCACCGGCTTCGTCTACTCGACCTTCATCGGCCGCTACGAAGGCATCGGCGGCTGGGTCGACGCCCTCTATTTCACCGTCACGAGCCTGACCACGACGGGCTACGGCGACATCATCCTGCCCGGCGTCTGGGGCCGGCTGCTGTCGATCTTCGTGATGCTGGTGGGCGTGTCGCTGTTCATCCGCCTGATGCAGTTGCTCGTGCGGCCGCACAAGGTGCTGTTTCCCTGCCCCGCCTGCGGCCTGCGGCGACACGATCCGGACGCGGTTCACTGCAAGGCCTGCGGGAAGATCCTGAACATCCCCGACGACGGAGCATAGGCCCGCCGGATTCCGCGGGGTTCTTACAGACCCGTAATGTCCCCGGGGGTTGCCTGCCCTCTGCGTCAACCTATGCTCGCCGGCCTGTCCAGACGCCGGGGTCCCCGATGAAATTTTCAGCCTTTCTCGCGGCCGCCGCCGTGCTGGTCGCAGCCCCCGTGCTGGCCGCGACCGAGACGCCGTTCGAATGGCTCGAACAGGTGGGCAGCGCCCGGTCGATGGACTGGGTCAAGGCCGAGAACGCGAAGACCCTTCCCGTGCTGACCGGCGACGCGCGGTTCGCGGCGCTGCAGGCCGAGGCGCTGAAGATCCTGTCGGCCAGGGACCGCATCGCCACGCCCGCGTTCGTCGGCGACCAGGTGTTCAACTTCTGGCAGGACGCCACCCATGTGCGCGGGATCTGGCGGCGCACCTCGCTGGCCAGCTACCGCACGGCCGAGCCGCAGTGGGAGACGGTGCTCGATCTCGACGCCCTGGCCACCGCCGAACACGCCAACTGGATCTGGAAGGGCGCCGACTGCCGCCCGGTGACGCATGACCGCTGCCTGGTCGAGCTCAGCAACGGCGGCAAGGACGCCGTCGAGATCCGCGAATTCGACCTGAAGACGAAGACCTTCGTCGACGGCGGCTTCCGCCTGTCCGAGAGCAAGCAGACCGTCTCGTGGCTGGACGCCGACACCCTGATCCTGACCCGCGACTGGGGCCCCGGCACGACCACCGAGTCCGGCTACGGCTTCGTGGTCAAGACGCTGAAGCGCGGCCAGACGCTGGACCAGGCCGTCGAGGTGTTCCGCGGCGATATGAAGGATGTGTCGGCCAGTCCGCGGGTGCTGCGCGACGCCGATGGCCGGCGCATGGTGCTGATCGACCGCGGCCTGGACTTCTTCAACAGCGCCCTGTTCGTCCTGCGCGACGGCAAGGCAGCGCCCGAACAGCTCGATCTGCCCCACCGCTCGTCCGTGCACGGCTACATTCACGGGCAGCTGGTGGTTTCGCTGCAGGAAGACTGGACCTTCAGGGGGCGGACCTTCCCGGCGGGGGCGCTTCTGGCTGTCGATGTGCCGGACCTGCTCCTCCAGCAATCGCGCGCCGCGCCGGCCAACGCCGACGTCCTTTCGCCGTCCCCCGCCGAGGTGCTCTATCTGCCGAAGGCGCGCCAGGCGCTCGACCGGGACCAGATCGCGGTCACCGACAACCGCGTCGTGGCCATCCTGTACGACAACGTGCGGGGCAGCCTGCTGAGCTTCAATCGCAGCACGCTCCACGACCGCTGGGAGCAGGAGACCTATCCGGGGCTGGCCAACGCCGCCGTCAACATCGTCAGCACTGCGGACGAGGGCGACGGCCTGTTCTATTCCGAGGAAGGCTTCACCACCCCGACCAAGCTCCTGTTCGCCCCGACAGCGGCGATCACCTCCACCGTGGTCAAGACCCTGCCCGCCCGGTTCGACGCCTCGAACCTGATGGTCGAGCAGCACGAGGCGACCTCGAAGGACGGGACGAAGATCCCCTACTTCATCGTCACGAAGAAGGGGCACAGCCACGACGGCTCCAACCCGACGCTGCTGCACGCCTACGGCGGCTTCCAGCTGAGCAAGCTGCCGGTCTACGACCCGATCGTCGGTAAGCTTTGGCTGGAGCGCGGCGGCACTTATCTCGTGGCCAACATCCGCGGCGGCGGCGAGTTCGGGCCGGCCTGGCACGAGGCGGCGCTGAAGGCCAATCGCCAGAGGGCCTACGACGACTATTTCGCCGTGGCCGAGGACGCCATCCGGCGCGGGCTGACCAGTCCCCGGCGCCTGGGCGCCTATGGCCGCTCCAACGGCGGCCTGCTGATGGGCGTGGCGATGACCCAGCGGCCGGACCTGTGGAACGCCGTGGTGGTCGAGAGCCCGCTGCTGGACATGATGCGCTATCACCTGCTGCCGGCCGGCGCGTCGTGGATCGGCGAGTACGGCGACCCGACCATCCCGGCGGAAGCCGCCTGGATCGCGCGCTATTCGCCGTTCCAGGCCCTCAAGCCCGGGGTGAAATACCCGCTGGCCTACATCACCACCTCGACCAAGGATGACCGCGTCCACCCCGGCCATGCGCGCAAGTTCGCCGCCCGGCTGGGCGAGCTGGGCAGTCCCTATCTGTACTACGAGAACACCGACGGCGGTCACGCCAACGGGGCCGATCCCGCCGCCAACGCCCGGCGGTGGGGGATGCACTACACCTACCTGACCCGCCAGTTGATGGATTGAGTATGCGCACCCTCTTGATGGCCCTGATCATGACCGCAGCCACCCTGTCCGCCGCCGCCGCATCCGCCCAGACGCCGGAGGACCCGTTCACCTGGATGGAGGAGATCGAGGGGACCCGCGCCCTCGACTGGGCCCGGGCCGAGAACGCCCGTTCCCTGCCGGTGCTGCAGAACGACGCCCGTTACGCCGGCCTGCACCAGGCGGCGCTGGATATCGTCAACGCCAAGGACCGCATCCCAGGCGTCGGCTTCAGCGGCGACGGGACCCTGGGCAACTTCTGGCAGGACGCGACCCATGTGCGCGGCGTCTGGCGGCGCACCTCGCTGAACAGCTTCCGCACGGACGAGCCGGTCTGGGAGACCGTGCTGGACTTCGACGCCCTGGCCGCGGCCGAGGGCAAGAACTGGGTCTACAAGGGCGCGACCTGCCTGGCCCCCGACGACCGCTACTGCCTGGTCCAGCTGTCGGACGGCGGCAAGGACGCGGTGACCCTGCGCGAGTTCGACACCGTGACGAAGACCTTCGTCGCCGGCGGCTTCGTCGCGCCGGACGGCAAGCAGAACGTCACCTGGCTGGACCGTGACACCCTGCTGATCGCCCGCGACTGGGGCCCCGGCACGATGACCAAGTCGAGCTATCCTTTCGTGCTCAAGGCCTGGAAACGCGGCACGCCGCTGGAGTCGGCCACCGAGCTCTATCGCGGCACGGTCGATGACGTGTCGGTCTCGCCGATGGTCCTGCGCGACGCCGACGGCGTGGTTCAGGCGGTGATGATCTCGCGCGCGGTCAGCTTCTTCGAGAGCGAGACCTACCTGGTCACCGACAAGGGCCCGGTGCGGCTGCCCTTCCCGCTGAAGAGTTCGATCCAGGGTCTGGTCGGCGGCAAGCTGGTGTTCTCTGTCGAGGAGGACTGGGCCGCCCAGGGCCTCAGGCAGGGCGATCTCGCCGCCTTCGACCTGGCGGCCTTCAAGGCCGACCCGAACGCCGCGCGAGCGACCCTGATCCTGCGGCCGACCTCGGCCCAGGCCATCGAGGACGTGAACATCAGTCGCAACCGGCTGATCGTCGGCCTGCTGGAGAACGTCACCGGCAAGGCGCTGGTGTTCACCCCGGGCGACAAGGGCTGGACCAGCCGCCCGCTCGACCTGCCGGCCAATGTGACCATCGCCGTCGGCTCGGCCTCGGACCGCGATGACCGGGTGTTCTTCAGCGTCGCCGGCTATCTGACGCCCAGCACCCTGTGGCTGGCCGACGCGGCCGACGGCAGGCTTGAGAAGCTCAAGTCCCTGCCGCCCAAGTTCGACGCCAGCAAGGACGTGGTCGAGCAGTTCTGGGCGACGTCGAAGGACGGCACGAAGGTCCCCTACTTCGTTGTCCGGCCGAAGGACCTGAAGTTCGACGGCGCGGCGCCGACGCTGCAGTACGCCTACGGCGGCTTCCAGGTGTCGCAGCGGCCCGGCTATTCGGCCACCGTCGGCAAGCTGTGGCTTGAGCGTGGCGGCGTCTATGTCGTGGCCAACATCCGCGGCGGCGGCGAGTTCGGCCCGGCCTGGCACCAGGCGGCGCTGAAGGCCAACCGCCAGCGGGCCTATGACGACTTCTTCGCCGTGTCCGAGGATCTGATCGCGCGGAAGATCACCTCGCCCCGCCATCTGGGCATCATGGGCGGATCGAACGGCGGCCTGCTGATGGGCGTGGCCCTGACGCAGCGGCCGGAGCTGTACAACGCCGTGGTCATCCAGGTGCCGCTGTTCGACATGCTGAACTACACCCACATCGGCGCGGGCGCGTCCTGGGTCGGCGAGTATGGCGACCCGGCGATCCCCGCCGAGCGCGCCTGGATCGCCGCCTATGACCCCTACAGCAACCTGAAGGCCGGCAAGCCCTACCCGCAGGTGTTCATCGAGACCTCGACCAAGGACGACCGGGTCCATCCGGCCCACGCCCGCAAGGCCGGGGCGCGGCTGGAAGCGCTGGGCTACGACTTCCTGTACTACGAGAACATCGACGGCGGGCATTCGGCCGCCGCCAACCTCGGCGAGACCGCGCGACGCCTGGCGCTGGAATTCACCTATCTCAGCCAGCGGCTGATGGATTGAGGTTGATGCCTTGCTCCCCGCGAGCGAGGAGCTGTCAGGCGAAGCCTGACTGAGGGGTCAGCGCCAGGGTCGGCAAGCCGGACCTGAACGCCGGTCTCTGCCGGCAGTCGCTTTCGGGACTGTCCGGAAGCAGCGGCTCAGCCCCCTCCACCACGCTCCGCGTGGTCCCCCTCCCCGCGATGCGGGGAGGATTTTGGAGTTCACGCCCGGTCCACGGCCGCCGCGGCGGCGTCCAGCGCGTCGCAGATCGCTTCGATCTGCTGCTTGGTCAGCGCCCCGCCCGTGGTCTTGAGCTTGAGCGCGTTGCGCAGGTTGTCGCGCGCCCGCAGGATCTGCGGCGAGAAGGCCGTGCTGGCGGCGGCGACTTCGGCCATGCGGGCGAAGATACCGGCCGTCTGGCCCTCGTTGGCGCGCAGGTGCGCCTCGCCCTCGGGGGTGACGGAGTAGAGCTTGCGGCCGCCGGCCGCGTCGGCCGCGGCAGCGAAGCCCATTTCCTCGAGCCAGGTCAGGGTCGGGTAGACCACGCCGGGGCTGGGCGAATAGGCCCCGCCGGCGCGCTCCTCGACTTCCTTGATCAGCTCGTAGCCGTGCCGGGGCTGGTCGGCGATCATCCGCAGAATGACCAGCTTGAGGTCGCCGTGGTCGAAGAACCGGCCGAACCGGCCGCCGCGACCCATGTGACGCCCGTGATGTCCGCCGAAGCCGTGACGGCCGAAGCGTTCGTGTTTGTGGTGGGAAAAGCCGAAGTGGCGATGCATATCTGATCCTTTCTAGATATATCGGATTGTTAGATATATCGGATCGGCGGAATGTCAATTTCGATATATCGAAATCTCGCGCCGTTTCAGGGATAGACACCTCAGGTGTCTGTCCCCGTCTGACCTCACACCCCGCGCAGCACCTCGGCCAGCAGGCGACCCTCGGCCGCGCGGCTGGAGCCCGCGCGCCAGGCGACGACGATCTCGCGGCTGGGATGATCGGCCTGCAGCGGGCGGGTGGTGACGCCGACGTGCTCGGTCAGGCCGGCATTGACCGCCATGGCCGGCAGGAAGGAAACGCCGAGGCCAGAACTGACCATCTGCACCAGCGTGGGCAATGAGGTGGCGGCGAAAGTCTCCTCGTCGGTCGACTTGGGCGGCTCCAGGCCGCAGGCGGCCAGGGCGTGGTCGCGGAGGCAGTGGCCGTCCTCGAGCAGGATCAGGTCGCGCGGCGCGAGGTCCTCGGGATTGACCCGCGTCTGCGTCAGGATCGGG
>CANJYY010000034.1 GCA_947479185.1 Caulobacteraceae bacterium | reverse complement strand
TTTCCTCGGCAAGGGCCGTGCGCACGGCGCGGGCCGTCCGCTCCTCAAGCCGCAGCCGGTCGTCGCGGCCCAAATATCGCGTCTCCACCGGAAAGGCGCGGCCGTGGCTCTGCACCACCGGCGCCTCCAGCATGGCGGCCAGGCGCGCATCGTCCAGGGTGGCAGACATCACCAGCAGGCGCAGATCCTCGCGCAGCAGCGACTGGCTGTCGCGCGCCAGCGCCAGGCCCAGATCGGCGTCGAGGCTGCGCTCGTGAAATTCGTCGAACAGCACTGCGGCCACGCCATCGAGGCCGGGGTCGTCCTGGATCATGCGGGTGAAGACGCCCTCGGTGACCACCTCGATGCGGGTGCGGGCCGAGACCTTCGACTGCAGCCGCACGCGGAAGCCGACCGTCTCGCCGACCGGCTCGCCGAGCGCCCAGGCCATGCGCGCCGCCGCCGCGCGGGCCGCCAGCCGTCGGGGCTCCAGCACGATCAGCTTGCCACCCTGGACCCATGGCTGGTCCTTGAGGAACAGGGGGACGCGCGTGGTCTTGCCGGCGCCCGGCGGGGCGACCAGCACGGCGCTGACCCCCTCGACCAGCGCATGACCCAGACGGGGCAGGATTTCCTCAATCGGCAGCATCGGGGGCAGTCCTAGTGCGTCGGAAGCCCCTCGTCACCGTAAGCCGTTGCGCGGGACGGCTTTGCTGCTAACGTCACCGGCCTGTAACAGCGCCGGCGGGGGTCGCCGGCCATTGGGGGGAGCGAGACGAATGTCCGCAGATACCGCGTCACGCGGGAACCGACTGTTTCTCAAGAAGTCCATCGAGCAGGTTCAGCGCGAGTCGAACAATCACCAGCTGAAGCGGTCGCTCGGCAAATGGAACCTGCTGTTCCTCGGCATCGGCTGCATCATCGGCGCGGGCATCTATGTGATGACCGGCAACGCCGCGGCCAACTTCGCCGGCCCGGCGGTGATCCTGTCGTTCGTCGTCGCCTTCTTCGCCTGCGTGTTCGCCGGCCTGTGCTACGCCGAGCTGGCCTCGACCATGCCCGTGGCCGGATCGGCCTATACCTACAGCTACACCACGCTCGGCGAGCTGTTCGCCTGGGTCATGGGCTGGCTGCTGGTGCTGGAATACGGCGTGGCGGCCTCGACCGTGGCCGCCGGCTGGTCCGGCAACGTGGTCAGCCTGCTGCACAACTTCGGTCTCGAATTCCCGGCCCAGTGGACGACCTCGTTCGTCCAGGCCGTCCAGGGTGAAGGCGGCCTGAGCTTTGTCGCCGGCGGCGGGGCCAACCTGCTCGGCGCGGCCGGCATTCTCGCCGTGACCGCCCTGCTGGTGCTCGGCATTTCCGAATCCGCCAGCGTCAACAACGTCATCGTGGCCATCAAGGTCGGCGTGCTGCTGCTGTTCATCGGCGTCGGCGCGATGTTCATCTTCCAGCACCAGGCCGACGCCATCGACCACTGGACGCCGTTCATTCCGGAGAACGAAGGCGGCTTCAAGTACGGCATGCCCGGCATCTTCCGCGCCGCCTCGGTGATCTTCTTCGCCTACGTCGGCTTCGAAGCCGTCTCGACCGCCGCGGCCGAAGCCAAGAACCCGCAGAAGGACATTCCCTTCGGCATTCTCGGCAGCCTTCTCGTCTGCACGGTCATCTACATGATGATCGCCGCCGTCCTGACCGGCATCGTCGACTTCCGCGAACTGGGCGTGCCCGCCCCGATCGCGCTGGCCGTCGACCGCATGGGCACCGACTGGTTCTCGATCCTGATCAAGGTCGGCGCCGTGGCCGGCCTGTCGTCGGTCATGCTGATCCTCACCTACGGCCAGACCCGCGTGTTCTACGCCATGGCCCGCGACGGCCTGCTGCCGAAGTTCTTCGCCCAGCTGCACCCGAAGTTCCGCACCCCGTGGATCGGCACCATCGTGCTGGGCATGATCATCTCGGTGGCGGCGGCCTTCCTGCCGATCGAAATCCTCGGCGACCTGGTCAGCCTGGGCACCGCCACGGCGTTCGGCATCGTCTGCCTCAGCGTGATGTACCTGCGCACCCGCGAAAAGCAGCTGGTGCGTCCGTTCAGCATCCCGGGCGGCGGCGGCATGGTTCCGCAGTACGTCATGGTCATTGTCGCCTCGGTGGTGATCGCCTGCTTCCTGGCCTTCTTCCAGTTCCTGCTCGGCTCCACCTGGGTGGCGACGGGCGTGAAGGTCATGGCCGTGGTCATGGGCCTGTGGTTCGTCTTCTCCCTGTTCCAGAAGAACAAGGTGTGGCTCGGCCCGGTGCCGGTTCTGGGCATCTTCTTCGCCCTGATCATGACCGGCCCGCTGGTCGAGGACATCTTCACCAAGGCCGCCAACGGCGACCCGATCCCGGCCATCCTGCTCGGCGGCTACGCCGGCGTCGGCGCGCTGATCTACATCTTCTACGGCTTCTGGAACTCGCGCCTCGGCAAGGGTCTCCCGCAGCTGGAGGACGACAACGCCGGTCCGGGTCCGATGCAGGCCGAAGTGCACGGCATCGGCGACGACCACGCCTGATCCTGACGACCGACAACGGAAAGGCCCGGGAGCGATCCCGGGCCTTTTTCGTATCCGCCCCTTTATTCCGGACGCCTGAACACCGATCATGTGAGCGTCCGCCGCCGCAGGAGCTTTGCGTGTCCTCTTCCCCGATCAAGGCCTTCATCGCGCCCGTCACGCCGCTGCAGCAGAACTGCACTGTCGTCTGGTGCGAGAAGACGAAGAAGGCCGCGGTTATCGATCCGGGCGGCGAGATTCCGCGCCTGATGGCCGCCATCACCGAACAGGGCCTGACGGTCGAGAAAATCTGGATCACCCATGGCCACATGGACCACGCCGGCGGCACGGCCGAGCTGAAGGCCCTGACCGGCGCGCCGATCGAAGGCCCGCATCCCGACGACCAGTTCTGGATCGATCAGATCCCCGAGAGCGGCGCGCGCTACGGCATCCCCGGCGCCGAGGCGTTCACGCCGGACCGCTGGCTGGGCGACGGCGACACGGTGCAGGTCGGTGAGGCCGAGTTCGAGGTCATCCACTGTCCGGGGCACACGCCCGGCCACGTCGTCTTCTTCAATCGCGAGGCGCGCTTCGCCCAGGTCGGCGATGTGCTGTTCAAGGGCTCGATCGGCCGCACCGACTTTCCGCGCGGCAATCACCAGCAGCTGATCGACTCGATCACCCAGAAACTCTGGCCGCTCGGCGACGACGTCGCCTTCGTGCCCGGCCACGGCCCGATGAGCACCTTCGGCTTCGAGCGCAAGGCCAACCCGTTCGTCTCGGACATCGCGCTGGGCGTCGAGGCCGGCAGCTTGCCGGAAATGGACGGCGTGCCGAAGCGGTATAGCTAGCGCAAATGAGGGACAGACGCCTCGGTGTCTGTCCCTGTGTGTGTTGCAGGGCTGAAATCCGGCCGCCACGTCCGTCCGGCACAAGGCGGCCATGGAGCTCGTGATGGACAAGACCGCCCACAGCGTCGCCGAGACCCCCGGCGCCCGAATCCTGATCGTTGATGACGATCCGGGCATCCGCGACGTGATCGCCGACTTTCTGACCCTGCACGGCTACCGCGTCGACCAGGCGTCCGACGCCCGGTCGATGGAGCTGGCCCTTCAGCGCGAGCCGGCCGACCTGATCGTGCTGGACGTGATGATGCCCGGCGAGGACGGCCTGTCGATCTGCCGCCGCCTGTCCGGCCGCGCAGGCGGCCCCGGCATCGTCATGCTGTCGGCCATGGGCGAGGAAACCGACCGCATCGTCGGCCTCGAGCTGGGCGCCGACGACTACCTGCCCAAGCCGTGCAATCCGCGTGAACTGCTGGCGCGGGTGCGGGCGGTGCTGCGCCGGCGGCAGGAGCCCCGCGCCGCGGACGCGCCGATGGGCGCGACCTGCGAGTTCGCCGGCTGGCGGCTGGACCTGGTCCGCCGGGAGCTGCGCTCGCCCCAGGGCGTGATCGTCAACCTGTCGAGCGGCGAGTTCTCTCTGCTGCGCGCCTTCGTCGAACGGCCGCAACGCGTGCTGACCCGCGACCAGTTGCTCGACATGGCCCGCGGACCGGACACCGAGGCCTATGACCGGGCCATCGACGTGCAGATCAGCCGCCTGCGCCGCAAGCTGGACAGCGACAGCGGCGTGGAGATCATCCGCACCATCCGCAGCGAGGGCTACATGTTCTCGCCCAAGGTCACCCGCTCTTCATGAAGACGCCCTGGCGCGGCGCGCCCATCTTTCTCCAGGTGCTGGCGCTGGTGGTGGTCTGCCTCGGCGCGTCGCACGCCATCACCTCGGCGATCGTGCTGCACCTGCCGCCGCCGCCGCCCGAACTCTACCGTCTGTCGGACGTCGCCCGCGCGCTGCGTGGCGTCGGGGTGACGCCCGTGCCCGAGGCGCGGCCGCTGGTTGTCGCCCTGCAGGGCGCCGCGCCACGGGAGCAGCCGCTGCGGCAGCGCGGCAGCCGCTGGCGGGAAGAGGTGCGCAAGGGCCTCGCCGAGGCCCTGCAGGTTGATCCGGTCCGCATCGTCATCGAGACCGATGGACCCCGGCGCATGTTCCTGCGCTCCCGCTCGGTCGAGTCGACCTTCGAGGTGCGGGTGTTTCGCGGCGGCCCGATGATGCAGCATGGCCCGCCGCCGGCGGGCGGTCCCATGATGCAGCACGGCCCGCCGCCCGGCCCCGGGCCCGGGCCTGGCGCAGCCATGCGCTTCGACGAACGGGTGCTGTTCGCGCCGTTCAAGATCGGCGTACGCCAGGACGACGGCCGCTGGCTGGTCGCGCGGCCGCAGCCGAGCTTCCAGTGGAACTCCTGGCAGGGCCATGTCGTGATCACCCTGCTGATCTCGATCCTCGCGGTGACGCCGCTGGCCTGGTGGTTCGCCCGCCGGCTGGCCGCGCCGATCGCCGCCTTCGCCACCGCCGCCGACCGGCTGGGCCGCGATCCGCGCGCGCCGCCGCTGGAGCTGGCCGGATCGAGCGAGGTTGTCGCCGCCGCCGAAGCGTTCAACCGCATGCAGGAGCGGCTGAGGCGCTATGTCGAGGACCGCACGGCGATGGTCGGGGCGATCGCCCACGACCTGCGCACGCCACTGACCCGCCTGCGGTTCCGCATCGAGGCCGCGCCCGACGACATCCGGGCCAAGCTGGCCGCCGACATCGACCAGATGGACGCGATGATCTCCGCCACCCTCGGCTTTGTCCGCGACGCCACCCGCGCCGGGCCGCGCGAGAAGCTGGAGCTGTCCTCGCTGGTCGAAAGCGTGCTCGACGAGGCGGCCGAGACCGGCGCCGACGCCGTCGCCCTGCCCTCCGAACGACTGGTCGTCGAGGGTGATCCGCTGGCCCTGCGGCGGCTGATCGCCAACCTCGTGGGCAATGCCCTGAAGTACGGCCTGCGGGCGCGCGGCCGGGTGTTCGCCGAGAACGGCGACGCGGTGATCGAGATCGAGGACGACGGCCCGGGCATTCCCGTCGAGGAGGCCGAGCGGGTGTTCGAACCCTTCTATCGCGGCGAGCCCTCGCGCAGCCGGGAAACCGGCGGCGCGGGCCTGGGCCTCGCCGTGGTGCGGTCGATCGCCCGGGCGCATGGCGGGGACGTGGTGCTGATCTCGCGGTCGGCCGGCGGCCTGACCGCGCGCGTCACCCTGCCGCTCTAGACATGTTGCGGTCGCGCAAACCACGGGCCTTACTGGGGCCACGGGCGGACCACAGGCTGACTCGTCCCGTCATGCCGGAGTCTTCCATGCGCGCTCGCCTCGTCTGCCTGCTGTTGATGGTCGCCGCCACCCCTGCCCTTGCCCAGGATCCCGGCGCGCCGATCTCCATTCCCGGCGGCGGACCGGTCGAGCCGCCCGCGCCGCGCGGCCCTCCGCCACCGCAGCTGTTCATCAGTCCGGCCGGCGAGCCGTTCCACGCCGAGCCGGGCCAACCCTACCCGGTCGCGCTCTGGTTCGGCCGCGCCGACGCGGACCATGACGAGGGTCTTTCCCGGGAGGAATTCCTGGCCGATTCCATGGCCTTCTTCGACCGGCTGGACACCGACCGCGACCGCGTCGTCGACGGGTTCGAGGTCGCCGACTACGAGCGCAATGTCGCGCCCGAGATCACCGGCGTCCTGGTCCGGCGCGACCGGCCGGATGGCGGTCCGCCGCCCGAATTCCCGACCAGCCGCGCTGAACAGGTGATCGGCGCGCCGACCTTCCTTCATCCCCGGGGCGCCCCGCGATCGGTTCGGCGACAGGGCGCGGCCCAGTACGGCCTGCTCAACGAGCCCCATCCCGTGCGCGGGGCGGACGCCGACCTGGACCAGCGGGTCAGCCGCGCCGAGGCCGAGGCCGCCGCGCGCCGACGATTCGCCTTGCTCGACGCCGACCACGACGGCCGTATCACCCGCGCCGAACTGCCCGTCACGCCGGCCCAGACCATGGACAGCGCGCCGCCCGAGCGTCCCCGACGGAAGACGCCGGCGAAACCAGTTGAAATGCCGCTGCAACCTACGACGGCTAACGCCATTGAGATTGCGGCGCCCGCCACCCTGTCGAGACACGAGACCCCATGAGCCTGCATACCGCACCGATCCGTCGCAAGGGCGGCCTGCCGCGTCCCGTCGTCTACGCCCTCGCCGCCATCGGGGCGCTGCTCGCCGTCTGGGGCGGCTGGCAGATGTTCAAGCCCAAGGCGCCGAAGGACCCCTACCGCACCGAGCAGGTGCAGCAGGGCGACATCACCAAGTCCGTCTCGGCCTCCGGCTCGCTGCAGGCGCTGGTGACGGTGGATGTCGGCTCGCAGATTTCCGGCCAGATCCTCAAGGTGCTGGTCGACTTCAATGACCAGGTGGCCGCCGGCCAGCTGTTGGCCACCCTGGACCCGCAGACCTACGTCAGCCGGCTGCGGCAGAGCGAGGCGCAGATCGCCGCCAACCAGGCCCAGGTCGCCCAGGCCCAGGCCCAGGCCGAGCAGGCCCGCGCCGCCTACAACCGCACCAAGTCGCTGTATGACCAGGGCATCATGGCCAAGGCCGCGCTCGAAACCTCGATGGCGGCCTGGAAGTCGACCCAGGCCAATGTCCAGGCGGCCCGCGCCGGGGTGACCCAGAGCCAGGCCGCGCTGGCCAGCACCCGCACCGATCTGGGCCGCACCAACATCGTCGCGCCGATCAGCGGCGTGGTGATCAACCGCAGCATCGAACCCGGCCAGACCGTCGCCGCCAGCTTCACCGCCCCGGTGCTGTTCCAGATCGCCCAGGACCTGTCCAAGCTCGAGGTGAAGATCAGCGTCGACGAGGCCGACATCGGCCAGGTGCAGGAGGGCCAGGAGGTCCGCTTCACCGTCGACGCCTTTCCGGACGACACCTACACCGGCGTCGTGACCCAGGTGCGCAAGCAGCCGGAGACCGAGTCCAACGTCGTCGCCTACATCGTCATCGCCCAGGCCGAGAACCCGGGCGGCAAGTTGATGCCTGGCATGACGGCCAACGCCGACATCGTCATCCAGCAGCTGCGCGGCGTGCTGAAGGTGCCCGCCGCGGCCCTGCGCTGGACGCCGCCCGACCAGCAGGCCTCGACCAGCAGCCGTACGGCCGGCTCCGCCATGGGCGGCCCCGGTGGTTCGCCTCCGGGCGCCGGCGGTCAACGCCAGGGCGCCGGCTCCGGCCAGCGCGGCGCCATGGGCGCGCGGCTGATTGAGCAGCTCGACCTCGACGCCGGCCAGAAGGCCAAGGTCGAGGCGATCCTGGCCGAAGAGCGCACCAAGGCCATGGCCAAGGCGTCGGGGGACCCGACCGCCATGCGTCAGGCCACGCGGCAGATGATGCAGACCGTGCTGACCCGTATCGAACCGATCCTGAAGCCGGCCCAGAAGGAAAAGCTGGTTGCCCTGCGCGCGCGGATGGCCGCCATGGGCGGCCGGCGTGGCCAGGGCGGCATGACCTCCGGCGTGGTCTATGTCCTGCGCGACGGCAAGCCGACCGCCGTGCCGGTGCGCGTCGGCGCGTCGGACGGTTCGTTCACCCAGATCGTCGGCCCGCTGAAGGCCGGCGACGAGGTGATCATCGGCGGCGGCCCCAAGGCCAAGCCCAAGGCGACGCAGGGCGGCCCGATGGGCGGCGGCGGCGTCCGGGTCCGGATGTAGGTCCCGCTCGATGATCGAAATCCGTGACCTGGAGAAGGTCTACCAGATGGGCGAGGAGACGGTGGCCGCCCTGGCGGGCGTCTCCATCGACATCGCGCGCGGCGAGCATATCGCGATCACCGGGGCGTCCGGGTCGGGCAAGTCGACGCTGATGAACATCATCGGCGGCCTGGATCGTCCGACCCGCGGCCGCTACCTGTTCGATGGCGAGGACGTGTCCGGCTTCGACGACGATGACCTGGCCAACTTCCGCTGCCGGCGGATCGGCTTCGTGTTCCAGTCCTTCCAGCTGCTGCCGCGGCTGACGGCGCTGCAGAACGTCGAGCTGCCGATGGTCTACGCCGGCCTGCCGCCGGCCGAACGGCGCGCACGCGCGGCCACCCTGCTGGAGCGGGTCGGCCTGGGCGCCCGCACCGGCCACCGGCCGACGCAGATGTCCGGCGGCCAGCAGCAGCGGGTGGCCATCGCCCGGGCCCTGGCCAATTCGCCCGACCTGCTGCTGGCCGACGAGCCGACCGGCGCGCTCGACAGCCAGACCGGCAAGGACGTGCTGCAACTGTTCCGGGACCTCAACGCCGAGGGGCTGACCCTGGTGCTGGTGACCCATGACCAGAAGGTCGCCGACCAGGCGCGGCGCCGGGTGACCTTCCAGGACGGCAAGATCATCTCCGATCAATCGGGAGCCGGGCAATGAGACGCATCGATCTGGTCGTCTTCGCGGCCCGCGCCATCATCGCCCATCCGACCCGCAGCGCCCTCACCTCGCTGGGCGTGGTCATCGGCGTCGCCGCCGTGGTTATGATGACCTCCATCGGCCTGGGCGCGCAGCAGCGCGTGACCAGCGCCATCGGCGGCCTGGGCTCAAATCTGCTGATCGTCTCGCCCGGCGCCTCGCGCGGTCCGGGCGGCGGCTTTGTCAGCCAGGGCGCCGGCACCGGCCAGACCCTGACCGAGGACGACGCCAGGGCCATCCAGACACAGGTCGAGGGCGCCGCCGCCGTGGCGCCAAGCGTCCGGGGCGGCGCGCAGCTGACCGCCGAGGGCGCCAACTGGCAGACCCGGGTCGAGGGGGTGACGCCCGACTATCTGACCGCCCGCGACCTGACCATCGCGTCCGGCCGGATGTTCGACGAGAACGAGGCCCGCCAGGGCCGCAAGGTCATCGTCATCGGCCAGACCATCGCCACCGAACTGTTCGGCGCGGACATTGATCCCGTCGGCAAACGCATCCGCGTCGGATCGGTGCCGTTCGAGGTGGTCGGGGTGCTGGCCTCCAGGGGCCAGAGCGGCTTCGGCCAGGACCAGGACGACATCGTGCTCGGGCCCCTGCAGGCCGTGCGCTCCCGCGTGGTCGGTCGACGCGTCCAGGGCAGCAACGTCCAGACCATCTACGTCAAGGCCGACACCGCCGACGATATGGACCGGCTGCAGGAGGACGTGACCAACCTGCTGCGCGAGCGTCACCGTATCCGCCAGGGCGCCGAGGACGACTTCAGCGTCCAGAACATGGCCTCGATCATGGAGGCCATGCAGGCCTCGGTGAAGACCTTCACCTCGCTGCTGGCCGCCGTGGCCGCCGTGTCGCTGGTTGTCGGCGGCGTGGGCATCATGAACATCATGCTGGTCGCCGTGACCGAGCGCACCCGCGAGATCGGGCTGCGCATGGCCGTCGGGGCCCGGCGCAACGACGTGCTGTTCCAGTTTGCGCTCGAGGCCATCACCCTGTCGGTGATCGGCGGGATCATCGGCCTGATCATCGGCGTCGGCGGCGGCTTCCTGATGGCCAAGCTCGGCGACTGGCCGGTGGCCATCGCCGGCTGGTCGATCCCCGTCTCGCTGGGCTTCTCGCTGATCGTCGGGCTGGTGTTCGGGGCCTATCCGAGCTGGCGCGCCGCGCGGCTGGACCCGATCGAGGCGCTGCGGCGGGAATAAGCCGGCCGCGCCTTGATCCGGCTCAATGCCGCAAGACGCGGGACAGCCCGTCATGCGCGCGGAAACCGGACTCATCCGGTCCCGGCGGAGGCCTCACCCGTGCGAACCCTGATCCTGTGGACCCCGCGGGCGCTCGGGCTGGCCTTCACCCTGTTCGTCGCCGCCTTCGCGCTCGATGTCTTCGACGGGCGAGGCGCGCTGGATCTCGTCCTGGCCTTCGGCGCGCACCTGACGCCCGCCGCCGCCGTGCTGGCCGCCACGCTCGTCGGCTGGCGCTGGCCGGTCGCGGGCGGCGTCCTGTTCATGCTTCTGGGCGGCGCCTACGTCCTGCTGGCGGGTCCGGATCGCCCGGCCAGCTGGTACGTCGCCATCGCGGGACCGGCGTTCGTCGTCGGCCTGTTGTTCGTCGCCAGTCGGGTCCTCTCTCCGCCGCGTGTCTAGGGCGGCCAACGCGACAACCGAACCAGGCGGCCCGGTTTCATTCGGCAAGCCCCCACCGTTCCGCTAGACCAGACCCATGACCCCCGCCGCCACGCCCGTCCGCAAGAAGCCCCGCGTCGACCAGGCGGCGCGGCGGGACGAGTATGTTCGCGTCGCCGCCCGGGTGCTGCTCGAGAAGGGCCTGCACACCGCGACCATGCGCGACATCGCCGACGCCGCAGGCGCGGCCAAGGTGCTGTTCTATCGCCTGTTTCCGTCCCGGGAAGCGCTGGTCGAGGCGGTGTTCGAGAAGGTGGTCGGCGCCATCGAGGCGGCGGAGGCCGCGCAGTGGGAAGGGTACGGCTCGATCATTGCCCGGGTGCTGGCGGCCGCGCGGGAAGAGCCCGCGCCGTTCAGGCTGGTTCTCCGCAACTGCCGCGCCGGCCAGTCCGAGTGGGAGGCGCGGCTTCGCCCACTGCTGACGCGCACCTCCCTGCCCCTCTTCAAGCCGGGACCCGACGCCCCCGCCGGAGCCGAAGAGCGGGCGCAGATGGCGGCCGGCGCGCTGTTCGGCCTGCTGGTCGACTGCATGATCCGCTGGCTCGAGGACAGCGACGGCCTGACCGACGCTGAACGCATCCGCTGGTGGGGCCGCATCGTACGCGAGAACCGGGCGGCCGGCCGCGAGGCCTATCGGCTGGATTGACTTGCGCTCCGACCGCCGCTGATCCTTAAGACGGGGCAAGAAACGACCAGGAGGAAGCGCGCTGTGATCCCCGGACTGATGCAGGACGTCCCGTTGCTGACGACCGCCATCCTGACCCACGCCGAGACGGCGCACGGTCGGGTCGAAGTGGTGTCGCGCACCGTCGAGGGCCGCATCCATCGGTACGACTATGCCGGCATGGCCGCGCGGACGCGCAAGCTGGCGCGGGCGCTGCAGGCCCTGGGCGTAACGAGCGGCGACCGCATCGCCAGCCTGGCCTGGAACACCCACCGCCACATGGAGCTGTTCTACGCCGTTCCGGGCCTGGGCGGCGTGCTCAACACCGTCAATCCGCGACTGTTCGACGAGCAGATCGTCTATGTGCTCGAGCATGCCGAGAGCACGGTGCTGTTCTACGACCGCACCTTCGCCCCGCTGGTCGAGCGGCTGGCGGACCGGCTCCACACGGTGAAGACCTTCGTGCTGCTGTCGGACGCCGACAGCCATGACGCCGGGACCGTCGGGGCGCTGAACTACGAGACCCTGCTCGACGCGCAGTCGGACCTGCCGTTCGCCTGGCCCAGGCTGGACGAGAACGCCGGGGCCTTCCTCTGCTACACCTCGGGCACAACGGGCGACCCCAAGGGCGTGCTCTACAGCCACCGGGCGGTGGTGCTGCACGCCATGGCCGCGGGCCTGGCCAGCGCCTTCGGCCTGACGGCGTTCGACGTGGTGATGCCCTGCTCGTCACTCTATCACGCCACCGCCTGGGGCCTGCCGTTCATCTGCCCGATCAACGGCTGCAAGCTGGTGCTGCCGGCCGAGAAGATGGACCCGGCCAGCCTGCAGGCGCTGATCATCGATGAGGGCGTGACCTTCTCCGGCGGCGTGCCGACCATCTGGACCATGTATCTCGACTGGCTGGCCCAGACCGGCCAGACCGTAGGCGCCCTTAAGAAGGTGATCATCGGCGGTTCGGCCGTGCCGCGGGCGATGGCCGAGACCTTCAAGGTCAAGCACGACGTCCAGGTGCTGCAGATCTGGGGCATGACCGAGACCTGCCCGCTGGGCGTGGTCGCCACGCCGACACCGTCGATCGCCGCCCTGGGCGAGGCCCAGGTCGACGAGATCATCTGGACCCGCCAGGGCCGGCTGCAGTTCGGCATCGAACTGAAGATCATGCTCGACGACGGCAGCGAGGCGCCGCGCGACGGCGAGACCAGCGGGGCCCTGATGGTGCGCGGCCCCTGGACCATCAAACGCTATTTCCGCAAGGACGCCGACGCCATCGACGACGACGGCTGGTTCGACACCGGCGACATCGCCACCCTCGACGAACACGGCTTCATGCGCATCACCGACCGCGCCAAGGACGTGATCAAGACCGGCGGCGAATGGATCAGCTCGATCGATCTGGAGAACATCGCCGTCGCCTGCCCGGGCGTGAAGATCGCCGCCGTGGTCGGTATTCCTCACCCCAAGTGGGAGGAACGCCCGCTGCTGGTCATCGAGGTCCACGAGGGCCGCACCGTGACGCGCGACGAGGTGCTCGACTTCCTGCGGCCCAGGATCGTCAAATGGTGGATGCCCGACGACGTGGTGTTCGCCGCCGTGCCGCTGACCGCCACCGGCAAGATCGACAAGAAGACCCTGCGGACCGCCTGGAACAACCACCTGCTCGACTGAGCAGGGGCTCCTAGGTCGCAGCCGCGGACGCCTTGAACGCCACGCGGCCGGGCAGGTCCAGCGGCGGGGTGTTGCGCTCGATCAGGGTGACGCCGGCGAGGGAGAAGGTCGCCTCCCCGCCGCAGCGGCCTGACGTTATGTGGTGCAGGCGACCGCCGCCGATCATCAGATGCACGCCGCTCAGCTTGAGCGACAAGGCGGTCTTGAAGGTCAGCCGGTTGAGACTCTGCGGGCCGACCATCAGGTCGATG
>CANJYY010000033.1 GCA_947479185.1 Caulobacteraceae bacterium | reverse complement strand
CTTGTCCGGATGCGCCGCGGCGTTGAGGCGGAGAATGTCCGGGACCGTGCCGAAGTCGGCGGCGATCATCTGGGCGAGGGTGGGCATCGCTGGCGCTCTAGGGGCTAGGGATTAGGGGCTAGGGACTAGAAAAAGAAAAAGGGGCCGGGGCGGAGATGCAGCGCACCTCTAACCCCTAGCCCCTATCCCCTAGTCCCTACTTCAGGTCCTTGAAGCCCTTGCCCTCGGCGGCCAGCTTCTCGAGCAGGGCCGACGGCTTGAAGAAGTCGCCGTGCTGCGCTTCGTAGGCCTTGAGGCGCTCGACGACCTTGGCCAGGCCGAGGCTGTCGGCGTAGTGCATCGGGCCGCCGCGATAGACGGGCCAGCCGTAGCCGTTGACCCACACGGTATCGACGTCCGAGGCGCGTATGGCCTTGCCCTCTTCGAGGATCTTCGCGCCCTCGTTGATCATCGGCAGGATGGTCCGCTCGAGGATCTCGGCGTCGTCGATATCCCGGGCGTTGACGCCCGACTTGGCGGCGAAGTCGCGGATGATCTGCTCGGTGACGGCCGACGGCTTGGCGTTGCGCTTCTCGTCGTAGTCATAGTAGCCGGCGCCGGTCTTCTGGCCGCGGCGGTCCATTTCGCAGAGCACGTCGCGGATGGTCTCGCCCTTCGACGCATCCTTGTTCCAGCCGATATCCAGGCCGGCCAGGTCGCTCATGGCGAAGGGGCCCATCGGGAAACCGAAGTCGTACAGAACGCGGTCGACGTCCCAGGGCATGGCGCCCTCGGCCACCAGCTGCTGGGCCTGACGCTGGCGCATGGCCAGCATGCGGTTGCCGACGAAGCCGTTGCAGACCCCGACCAGCACGGCGACCTTGCCGATGGTCTTGCCCAGCTTCATCGAGGTGGCGATGACCGGCTTGGAGGTCTTGTCGCCGCGGACGATCTCCAGCAGGCGCATGACGTTGGCCGGTGAGAAGAAGTGCAGGCCGATGACGCTCTCGGGGCGGCTGGTCGCCGCGGCGATCTCGTCGACGTTCAGGAACGAGGTGTTGGTGGCCAGGATGGCGCCCGGCTTGGCGATCTTGTCGAGCTTGCCGAAGACGTCCTTCTTGATGTCCATGTTCTCGAACACGGCCTCGATGATCAGGTCGCAGTCGGCCAGGTCGGACAACTCGAGCGAACCGCTCAGCAGGCCCATGCGGGTCTCGACGGCTTCCAGGGTCAGGCGACCCTTGGCGGCGGTGTTCTCGTAGTTCTTGCGGATCACGCCGAGGCCGCGGTCGAGGGCTTCCTGCTTGGTCTCGACGATGGTCACCGGCAGGCCGGCGTTGAGGAAGTTCATGGCGATGCCGCCGCCCATGGTGCCGGCGCCGATCACGCCGACCTTCTTGACCGGCAGGATCTCGGTGTCATCCGGCACGTCGGGGATCTTGTTGGCGGCGCGTTCGGCGAAGAACACATAGCGCTGGGCGGCCGACTGCGGGCCGGTCATCAACTCCATGAACAGGGTCCGCTCGACCTTCAGGCCCTCCTCGAAGGGCAGCAGCGAGGCCTCGACGCACTTGATGTTGGCTTCCGGCGCCATGAAGCCGCGGAACTTGCGGGCGTTGGCCTTGCGGAAGTTGGCGAACACGTCCGGCGAGCCGCCGGCCACGTCGCGGTCGCGGACCTTCTTCAGCGGCATCTTCTCGTCGAGCACCTTGCGGGCGAAGGCGACGGCGCCCTCGAGCAGCTTGCCCTCTTCGGCCATCGAATCGACCAGGCCCATGGCCAGGCATTCCTTGGCCGGCACGTGCGCGCCGCTGGTCATCATCTCCAGCGCCTTCTCGGCGCCGACGATGCGCGGCAGGCGCTGGGTGCCGCCGGCGCCCGGCAGCAGGCCGAGGTTCACTTCCGGCAGGCCGCACTTGGCCGAGGGCACGGCCACGCGATAGTGGGCCGTCAGGGCTACTTCCAGGCCGCCGCCGAGCGCCGTGCCGTGGATCGCCGCGATCACCGCCTTGGGCGAGTTTTCCATCATGTTCTGGACGTCGAACAGGCTGGCGCCCTTCGAGGCGCCGCCGAACTCGCTGATGTCGGCGCCGGCGATGAAGGTGCGGCCCGCGCAGATCAGCACGATGGCCTTCACCGAGTCATCGGCGATGGCGGCCTTGAACCCTTCGAAAAGCCCGTCGCGGACGTTCGCCGACAGGGCGTTCACCGGCGGCGAGTTCAGCGTGACGATGGCGATATCGCCATCCTGGGTCAGTTCGGTGACGGAATTAATTGCGGCCATGACGCCTCACCCCTATCGTTCATTTTGAAACGCTTGTTTGAGCGCAAACTGCCGAGCCGGACCGACAGAGTCCAGCACGCAACACAGGGAGACGCCCGATGGATCTCGATTTCCTGCCCGAGCACGCTGAATTCCGCAAGGAAGTCCGCGACTGGATTGAAGCCAACTACCCGGCCGAGACCCGGCGCAAGCAGGAGGCCGGCGAGCATCTGGGCAAGGAAGACATCCTCGCCTGGCACCGCACCCTGCACAACAAGGGCTGGCTGACGCCGTCCTGGCCGTTGGAATACGGCGGCACGGGCTGGGACAGCGTCCGCAAGTACATCTTCAGCGAGGAACTCGCCCGGGCCCAGACCAGCCAGACCAGCTTCGGCATCGGGATGATCGGGCCGGTGCTCTACACCTTCGCCACACCCGAGCAGAAAGAGAAGTTCCTGCCCGGCACCATGAACGGCGACATCTGGTGGTGCCAGGGCTACAGCGAGCCCGGCGCCGGCTCGGACCTCGCGGGCCTCTCGACCCGCGCCGTGCGCGACGGCGACCACTATGTCGTCACTGGCCAGAAGACCTGGACCACGCAAGGCCACTTCGCCGACTGGGGCTTCTTCCTCGTCCGCACCAATCCTGACGCCAAGAAGCAGGAGGGCATCTCCTTCCTGCTGATCGACATGAAGAGCCCGGGCATCACCGTGCGGCCGATCATCACCATCGAGGGCGGCCACGAGGTCAACGACGTGTTCCTCGACAACGTCCGCGTTCCCGTCGCCAACCTGATCGGCGAGGAGAACAAGGGCTGGACGGTGGCCAAGTACCTGCTCGGCCACGAGCGCACCGGCATCGCCGGCGTCGCCCGCTCCAAGCGCGGCATCGAACGCCTGCGCGAACTGGCCGCCGCCGAACTGGCCGATGACGCCGAGCCGCTGATCAACGACAGCGACTTCCGCCGCAAGGTGGCCGAGCTGGAGGTCGATCTGGCCGCGCTGGAATACACCGAGCTGCGCAGCCTGGCCTCGGAGAGCAAGGGCAAGGGCCCCGGCCCGGAAGCCTCGCTCTTGAAGGTCAAGGGCACCGAGGTCGGCCAGCGGCTGACCGAACTGACGCTGGAAGCGGCCGCCCACTACGGCGCGCCCTACGCCCGCGGCATGGGCGGCAACATCGGCCCGATCGGCCCCGACTACGCCGGCAAGGCCGCCCCGACCTACTTCAACATGCGCAAGACCTCGATCTTCGGCGGCTCCAACGAGATCCAGCGCAACATCATCGCCAAGGCGGTGCTGGGACTCTGATCACTACCCCTCCCCCGGAGGGGGAGGGGTACCATGCGGAGCATGGTGGAGAGGGAAGAACAGGCGCCTGACGATCGGTGGCTCCCTCTCCGACCCGGCTCCGCCGGGCCACCTCTCCCTCCGGGAGAGGAAATGCGAAAAGAGCGGAACACCCGCCGAACAAAACTCAACAGGTAGCGGTCGGGCGATGTTCCAACGCTACCCCTTCGGGTTGGTGATTCGTTCTCTTCAGGTCCGGCGTCAGCCGAACAGGCTGCTGATCCATCCGGTCAGCGCGGCCCAGATCCCGGCCAGCCAGGCCAGCAGTCCGCCACCCTTCGCCTCCGCCTTCGGGACGAACCAGCTGGGCGCGGCGGGCGGGGCGCAGTTCATGGTCATGCCGGCGCCCTTGAGGTAGCCGCGGCGGATCTTGCCGGCGTTGATCGCCTCGGCCACCCGCTTGTCGCGCCGTTCGGCGCCCGACAGCTTGCGCACCCAGCCCCGGAACGGCAGCAGGCCGCGCGTCTTGTCGCTGACCGCGCTGACCGCCGCGTCGCCCGCCGCCTGTTTCAGCTTCTGTGTCCGCGTGCGCCGGTCGGGCGGCGGCGGCTCGTCCAGGTCCGGCCCCAGCGCCCCGTCGAGTCGCCCGACCTCGCCGGCGATGGCCTCGCAGCGCGTCAGGCCGTCCATGTCATAGGGTGCGGCGACGGCGCGCTTGAGCACGTCGGGAATGCGCGTGTGCTTGAGGTTCAGGTCGTCGAGCGGGGCGGTGACAGCGTCGCGCAGGTCCGGCCGGTCCTGGGTCTCGCCCCGGTCCTGGCGCGAATTTGGCCGGCCGGCGTCCTGCGCCAGCGCGGGCCCGGCGAGGAGGAGGCTCAGGGCGGCGATCAGGCTCAGGTGGCGCATGGGAAGGCCATAGTCGATTCAGCGCGGCGGCGGAATTGTGACCCCGGGTCGCGGCGGCCGGGGCGTCTTCCCGGCCGCCCCCATCGGCCTCGGCCTACGGCTTCACCAGCCCCACCATCGCCGTCGTCGCCGAGGCGATCATGCCGTCGACGGCGACGCCGTAAGCGTTCTCGTCCGTAAGATGGGCGGTGAAGTTGAACTGGAAGTCCGCGCCCGGGGCGAAGATGCCGCCCAGACGGCTGGTGCCGGTGACGCTGAAGAAGTCGCCGTCGCTGACCATCGGCGCGGCGAGGCGCACGACGACATCGCCGTCCTTGGCCGGGGCCGGTTTGGTGAAGGCGACCTTCTGCCACTTCGGATTGCCGGTCGGGGTGCGGAAGGCGATGCGCGTCTGGTCCGCAACCAGGCTCAGCTGGGCCGACGCGGACCCCTCGCCCGTCGTCACGATCCGCGCGCCCAGTTCGCGCTTGCGGTCGGCGAAGGCCTCGCCGAGGTTCACGACGTAGAAGGCCTTGACCACATTGGCGTTCAGCTCCTTGGCCAGCTTCACTTCCAGCCCGGGCAGCTTCCAGGTGGTGCCGATCGAGACCACGCTCGGGCCGCCCGGCGTGATGCTCTTGCCGCCCATGCCGCTCATCCAGCCGATGTAGCTCTTCGGCTGCTCGAACAGGCTGCCTTCCACGCTGTAGGGCAGGTAGGGCGTCAGGCCGGCGGCGCTGACCAAGGTCATGTCGCCGAGCGCGTTGCCGAACCGGGTGTAGTTCGGCAGGCCCGCCAGCTTGATCATCTCGCCATAGGTCGCGCTGGCCTTGACCTCGGCCTCGGGCACGACCTCGTAGCCGGCGGCGGTCAGCTGGGCCTTGAGCTGCCGGTAGGCTTCGTCGGCGATCCGCGCCTGCAGGGCGGCGTCCATGTCGGGCAGGGCCAGCACGGCCCGCGCCGAGCTCTTGTCGGCGAACATGCCGCTGCCGGCGAGCCGCTCTCCGGCCACCGAGCCCTGGAACGACACGACGACGGCGGAGATCGCCACACGACGCGTGCCGCTGAGCCCCGCGGCCGTGCTGTCGGTGAAGGCGGCGGCCGGCGCCGCCGTCTGGGCGCTGGCCAGGGCGGGGGCCAGAAGCCCCAGGGCGAAGACCGCGACGGCCAGGGTGGACGCGATGGAAGGTTTCGACACGGGCGATCCTCGGGTCTGCAAAACGCTGATCCCCGACCTATCGGCGGGATCCCGGCGAACCGCCATGGCCGGCGCCCCTCAAAAAGGGGGCCGACTTTTCGGTCTGGGCGAGGTCCTGTCCCTTCCCCCCGCGCCGTCTAACTGCGTAATCTGACCGCCAGACCGGGACCCACCCGGCGGGAGGATGCATGACAAGAACAACCCGCCGCTGGGTGCTGGCGCGCCATGTCGAGGGCGCGCCGACGCCGGACGACTTCCGGCTCGAAGAGCTGCCGCTTCCGGAGCTGGCCGACGGCCGCTTTCTGTCCCGCGTGATTCTCAGCTCGGTCGACCCCGGCACCCGCTCGCGCCTGTCCGGCGGCGACAGCTACGCGGGGGCGATGAAGATCGGCGAGGGCATCGACGGCTTCTGCGTCGCCCAGGTCACCGAGAGCAAGCATCCGAACTTCGCGGTCGGCGACCTGATCGCGGCCGGCGGCGGCTGGCGCGAGCATTTCGTCTCCGACGGTCGGGGCTTCATCCAGAAGATCACCGACCGCCGCGTGCCGCTCGGCTGCTGGATCGGCATCCTCGGCGTGCCCGGCCTGACCGCCTGGTTCGGCCTGAACCGCGTGGGCCAGGCGAAGGAGGGCGAGACCCTGCTGGTCACCTCCGCCGCCGGCCCCGTTGGCGCCACGGCCGGCCAGCTGGCGAAGAAGCTCGGCCTGCGCGTCGTGGGCGTCGCGGGCGGGGCGAAGAAGTGCGCCTGGCTGAAGGACGAGGCCGGTTTCGACGCGGTCATCGACTACAAGGCCGAGCCGGACCTGACCGCCGCCATCAAGGCGGCCTGTCCCGAAGGCGTCGACATCCTGTTCGACAACGTCGGCAACGAAATGGTCGACCGGGTCCTGCCGCTGATGAAGCTGCGCGGGCGGGTCGTCGTTTCGGGCCAGGTGGCCGACTACAATGTGCCGGTCGAGCAGCGCCACGGCCTGAAACACACCGACGTCTTCATCACCCACCGGGTGCGGATGGAGGGGCTGGTGGTGTTCGACGACATCCGCCAGTTCGGCGCCGCCCAGAGCCAGATGGCCGACTGGATCGCCGACGGCTCGCTGAAATTCGTCCTCGAGGAGTTCGACGGCCTGGAGCGCGCGGCGGAGGCCTTCTGCGGCCTGTTCCGCGGCGAGAACTTCGGCCGCCGGCTGGTGCGCGTTTCCGGGGATCCCGCCTGATGAAGTTCGAGGACTACCAGCGCTTCACCTTCCGCCGCGACGGCCGGATGCTGATCTGCGCCTTCAGCGGCAACGCCGTGAACGCCGTCGACGCCCGCATGCATGACGAGCTGGCCGAGCTGTTCGTCGACCTGCAGCATGACGACGAGAGCGACCTGATCATCCTGACCGGCGAGAACCGCGCCTTCTGCGCCGGCGGCGACTTCGACTGGTTCGACGAGCAGATCAGCGATCCCCGGAAGTTCCGCGCGATCGCCTATGACGCCAAGCGGATCGTCAGTGGACTGCTCGATCTGGAAAAGCCGATCATCGCCCGGCTCAACGGCGCGGCGGCGGGGTTGGGCGCGACCATTGCCCTGCTGTGCGACGTGATCATCGCCGACGAGACGGCGAAGATCGGCGACCCGCATGTGAAGGTCGGCCTGGTGGCCGGCGACGGCGGGGCGATCATCTGGCCGCAGCTGATCGGCTTCGCCCGCGCCAAGGAGCTCTTGATGACCGGCGACCTGCTGTCGGCGACCGAGGCCGCGCGCATGGGCCTGATCAACTACGCGGTGCCGACGCTGGAGCTCGACGCCAAGGTCGACGAGATCGCCGGCAAGATCCTCGGCAACCCACGCTGGGCGGTGCGCTGGACCAAGATGACCGCCAACATCGCGCTCAAGCAGATCATGGTCAGCCTGAGCGACGCGGCCGTGGCCTACGAGTCCCTCTCCAACATGACCGCCGACCGCAAGGAGGCCGTCGCGGCCTTCCGCGAGCGCCGGCCGATGAACCTGACGGGGGAATAGGATGGGGCTGGCAGGTTGCGTCCTTCGAGACGCTCGCCGGGGGCTCGCTCCTCAGGATGACGCAAAGGGGTGGGCTGCAAAGGCGCCCGTCATGGTGAGGCGCGAGCCTCAAGCGAGCGTCTCGAACCACGCAGGGTCTCACCGCGCATGACCCTCCCCACCGAACCCGAACACGTCACCGCCCTGCGCGCGATCCTCCAGCGGTTCGTGCTGGAAAAGGCTCCGCGCGAGAAGCGCCGCGAGTGGGACCGGACCCACACCTTCCCGCGCGACCTGTTCCGTCAGCTGGCGGACATCGGCCTCTGCGGCCTGACCATTCCCGACGAGTACGGCGGCACGGGCCCGGACATCCTCGCGGCCGTCGCGGCCATCGAAGAGCTGTGCCGGGCCGGCTCGTTTCTCGCCGGGCCGTTCATCCAGTGCGCCTTCTACGGTGGCATGAACATTGTCGAGAACGGCTCGCCCGAGCAGAAGGCCGCCCTGTTGCCCGGGCTGGCCAAGGGCGAGCTGTTCTTCGCCTATGGTCTCTCCGAGCCGGACGTCGGCGGCGACCTGTCCCAGGTGACCACCCGCGCCCGCCGCGAGGGCGAGGAGATCGTCATCAACGGGGCCAAGCGCTGGTGCACCGGGGCGGACTTCAGCGACTACATCTACTGCCTGGTTCGCTCGGACCCGGACGCGCCCGCCCGCAACGGCCTGAGCTTCGTGCTGATCCCGACCAACGCGCCGGGCGTGACCATCACACCGATCGACCATGTGAACCTGCGCTACACCCTGTCGTCCGACGTCCATTTCGATGAGGTCCGCCTGCCGCTGTCGGCCATCGTCGGCGGGCCGGAGAAGTGGAACGGGGGCTGGTCGATGCTGGCCGGCCGGGCGCTGGACATCGAGAAGCTGGAGATCAGCGCCTGCGCCTTCGGCATCGCCCAGGCGGCGCTGGAGGAAGCCTGGCGCTACGCCCAGGACCGCGTGCAGTTCGGCAAGCCGATCAGTGGTCACCAGGCCGTGCGCCACGCCCTGGTCGACGCGAAGACCAAGCTCGAGGCCTGCCGCCTGATGCTGTGGAACGCCGCGCGGCTGGCCGACGCCGGCGAGCCCTGCGCGGCCGAGACCAGCATGGCCAAGCTGTTCATCGCCGAGGCCGGGGTGGAGATCGCCCTGACCTGCCAGCGGGTCATGGGGGCCTACGCGATGTCGGCGGACTACGATATCGAGCGCAACGTGCGCGACCTGCTGGGCATGCCGATCGTCGGCGGCTCCTCGAACATGCAGCGAAACAACCTCGCCGCGCTCTGGAAACTGCCCTCATGAGTTTCAACGCCGTCGCCGTCGCCCAGACCTTCGCCGAGGAGTTCAGCCGCCGCGCGCCCGAGATGGAGAGCGTCCGCCGGCTGCCGGCCGACCTGGCGAAAAAGCTGGCCGACGCCGGCCTGTTCCGCATGGTCCTGCCCGCCGCCCTCGGCGGCCAGGACACGCCGCCGGCGCAGATCGCCCTGGCCATCGAGACCCTCGCCCAGGCCGACGCCTCGGCCGCCTGGTGCGTGATGATCGGCGCGACCATGGGGGCCATGGCCAACCGCATGTCGGCAGGGGCGGCCCGTGAGGTGTTCGGGGAGCCGGACGTCATCTCGGCCGGCGTCTTCGCGCCGATGGGCCGGGCGGTCGAGGACGGCGACCACTGGATCGTCAACGGCCGCTGGCAGTGGGGCAGCGGCTCGCAGAACGCCGCCTGGATCGCCGGCGGCGCGGTGCTGATGGGGCCGGACGGTCCGCTGACGGACGAGCACGGCCAGCCGCTGCACCGGATGATGATCTTCGCCGCCGACCAGGTCGAACTGATCGACACCTGGCGCACGTCGGGCCTCTGCGGCACCGGCAGCCTCGACTTCCAGGTCAAGGACGCGCGGGTGCCCAAGGCGCGCAGCGTGGCCCTGCATGCCGACCCGGTGACGGTCGACACGCCGCTGGCCCGTTTCCCGGTGTTCGGCCTGCTGGCCATGGGCGTGGCCGGGGTAGCGCTGGGCAATGCGCGCGGCGCCCTGCTGGCCGCCGGAACGGCCGCCCAGACCCGCAAGGCCTCCGGCTCGCAGCGCGCGACGGCCGAACGCAATGTGGTCCAGGCCGACTACGCCCGCGCCGTGGCGAAACTGTCCGCCGCCCGGGCCCACTATTTCGAGACCATCGGCGTCCTCTGGGCCGCCGTGCAGTCTGGCGAGGCCGGTACCGAGCCGCGCAACCGCCTGCGCCTGGCCTGCGCCCACGCCGCCGAGACCGCCGCCGATGTCAGCAAGGTCGCCTATGACATGATGGGCGGGTCGGCCGTCTATCTCGACAACGACCTGCAGCGCCGCTTCCGCGACGCCAACGTCATCACCCACCACGCGATGGTGTCGCCGGCGATGTACGAGCTGACCGGCCGCATCCTGCTCGGCCTGCCGACGCGGACGGACCAGCTCTGACAACGGGGCCTGGCTGATGGGGACACGGACTGAAGTGCATGTCCCCGCTCCGCTCACGCAACCGGTTAACCGGGCCCGCGTTCTGTCAGCGTATCGGGGGTTGGGCGCTCGCGAGAGCGTCGGCAGGTCGCAGGACAGGTCTCCGCTCCGCCTACTCAGGAAACGGAGCGACGACCATGAAGACCAAGACCATCGCCATCACGCTGGCCAGCGTGATGGCCCTCAGCGCCGGGGCGGCTCTGGCCCAGAGCCAGGTCCCGACGTGGGACGAGTACAACAGCCAGCAACGCGCCTACCAGCAACAGCAGGGCGCCTATGAACGGCAACAGGACGCCTACCAGGATCGCCAGGCCGCCTACGCCGACCAACGCCGCGCCTATGAGGCCAAGCGCGCCCAGTATCTGCGCGACCGCGCCGCCTATGACCGGCGCTACGGGTCGGGCGCCTATGAGCGTCAGTACGGCGCCTGGCGTTTCGAGCCAGCGCCCTACGCCAACAACGGCGGCTATGACCGCTATCGCAATAGTCCCTGTGAACAGCGCCGAGGCGGCAACACCGCCGCCGGCCTGATCATCGGCGCCCTGGCCGGCGCGGCCATCGGCTCGAACGTCGCCGCCGGCGACGTGCAGACCGAAGGCGCGGTGCTCGGCGCCCTCGTCGGCGGCGGCCTGGGCGCGAAGATCGGCCGCGACAGCGCTCGCTGCGACAGCCGCGGCTACTGGTACAGCCGCAACGAGACCATCCCCTACCGCGAGGGCGGTTACTACCGGAACCGCGGCGAGCGCAGCGGCCAGTACGGCTACAACCAGTACGCCCGTCGCGGCTGCCGCCTGGCCGTCGCCCCGACGGACTACAGCGGCCGCACGGACTACCGCTACGTCCGCGTCTGCCCCGACCGTCAGGGTCGCTACCGCATCACGGGCTAACGAAATGGGGACATGTACCGTCTTCGGTACGTGTCCCCGTCCGCTGGCGTCTCAGCTGGAGGGGACACGCGCTGAAGCGCATGTCCCCGATGGACTAGGCCGCATACGCATCAATCGCCGCCAGGTGCCGCGCCACCCGCTCCTCGTCGAGGAACGAGCCGGTGAAGCTGTTCTTGGCCAAGGTCACGATCTCCGCCCGCGACAGGTCCAGCGCCCGCGCCGTGCGCGTGAAGTTCTCGCCGATATAGCCGCCGAAATAGGCCGGGTCGTCGCTGTTGCAGGTCGCCTTCAGGCCGAGGTCCAGCATCCGCTTCATCGGATGGTCCTTCAGGTCGTTGACCACACAGAGTTTCAGGTTCGACAGCGGACAGACGGTCAGCGTCATCTCGCTGGCCACCAGCCGCTGCACCAGCGCCGGATCCTCCAGCGCCCGGTTGCCGTGGTCGATGCGGTCGACCTTCAGCAGATCCAGCGCCTCCCAGACGTATTCGGGCGGGCCTTCTTCGCCGGCGTGGGCGCTCAGCGTCAGGCCGCGCTCCTTCGCCGCCTTGAACACCTTCTGGAACTTCGACGGCGGATGTCCGACCTCGGACGAATCCAGCCCGACCCCGACCAGATGTTCCAGCCACGGCTCGGCGGCCTTCAGGGTCTGCATCGCCGAGTCCTCGTCGAGGTGGCGCAGGAAGCACATGATCAGGCCCGAGCTGATCCCCAGCTCCCGCTCCGCCGTCTTCATCCCGGCCAGCAGGCCGTCGATGGCGATCGAGAAGGGCAGGCCGCGGTCCGTGTGCGTCTGCGGGTCGAAGAAGATCTCCGCATGGACCCCGCCGTCGGCGTGCAGCCGGCGGAAATAGGCCATGGCCATGTCGTGGAAGTCCTGCTCGTTCTGCAGCACCCCGGCGCCCTGGTAGTAGATGTCGAGGAAGTCCTGCAGGTTGGAGAAGGCGTAGGCGGCGCGCACCTCCTCGACGGAGTTGAACGGCATGTCGATGCCGTTGCGCCGGCCGAACTCGAACATCTGCTCGGGTTCGAGGCTGCCCTCGATATGCAGGTGAAGCTCGGCCTTGGGCAGGCCGAGGATGAAGTCTTCGTTGGTGTCGGTCATGACGCCATCTCACGGGCGGGGCGAGGCCGCGTCAAGGCGGCGCAAGTTCGGCGCGCAAGTTCGGGGGTGCCCCACGGCCCCGGTCCCTGTCTCCGCGCCTGACTTGCCAACCCGGAATCTCCGGAGCACTATCCTCGCTCAAAGGCTCCTCGCCGGCGAAAACCGGGAGGAGCCTTTTCGATTCTGGAGGCGCCGAGCGCGCGCGAACTGAATGTCTGTAAATCGCCAAGGCCACATCCGCCTGACCTCCCACCCGGGATCAGGCTCGCCCAGTCGTTTCCCCCTGGCCTGGGGCGCCCCGACCGCCCGTGAGCGCGGCCCGGTGGTCGCCACGGTCAATTCCGGCAGCGATCGCAACGCCATCGGCGCCCACGGCGGCGCCTATTCCATCTACCGCTCGCTGGCCATCGCGTCCGGCGCCCTGAACCCGCTGGTCCGGCCCGACCTGACCGACACCGCGCCGGTCGTCGATGTCGGCCCGTTCGGTCAGTGGACGGATCCGCACAGGATCGTCTCGCTCGACCCCTGGGGCCACCGCATCCAGCAGGACTTCGCCGCCGAGGTCGCCGAGGGGGTCGACATCCGCCCCTCGATCGCCATCACCAAGGCGCGGCTGAGCCTGCCGGAGATCGGCGAGGCCATCGACGCGGGCCGGCTGAAGATCGACGGCTCGGTGATCTTCGAGACCCGCGACGTGGCGGTGACCAAGGCCGCGCTGGACCCGGTCTGGTATCTGCCCGGCATCGCCGAGCGGTTCGAGGTCGACGAGACCACCCTGCGCCGCACCCTGTTCGAACAGACCGGCGGCATGTACCCCGAGCTGGTCACCCGGCCGGACATCAAGGTCTTCCTGCCCCCGATCGGCGGCATCACCCTGTACATCTTCGGCGACCCGGCGGCGATCGCCGACCCGGCCCGCCGCCTGACCTGCCGCGTGCACGACGAGTGCAACGGCAGCGACGTGTTCGGTTCGGACATCTGCACCTGCCGGCCCTACCTGATCCACGGCATCGAGGAGGCTGTGCTCGAGGCCCAGAACGGCGGCG
>CANJYY010000032.1 GCA_947479185.1 Caulobacteraceae bacterium | reverse complement strand
GAGTTCGAAGAGCGGCTGAAGGCGGTGCTGAACGAGGTGATCGCCGCCGAGGGCCAGGTGATCCTGTTCATCGACGAGATGCACACCCTGGTCGGCGCCGGGAAGTCCGAGGGCGCCATGGACGCCTCCAACCTCCTCAAACCCGCCCTGGCGCGCGGCGAGCTGCATTGCGTGGGCGCCACCACCCTCGATGAGTACCGAAAGAACGTCGAGAAGGACGCCGCGCTCGCCCGCCGCTTCCAGCCGGTGTTCGTGGGCGAGCCCACGGTGGAGGACACCATCTCCATTCTGCGCGGCCTGAAGGAGAAGTATGAGCTTCACCACGGGGTGCGTATCTCGGACAGCGCTATCGTCGCGGCCGCCACCCTCTCCAACCGCTACATCGCCGACCGCTTCCTGCCGGACAAGGCCATCGACCTGATGGACGAGGCGGGCAGCCGCGTGCGCATGGCCGTCGATTCCAAGCCCGAGGAACTGGACGAGATCGACCGCCGCGCCGTGCAGTTGAAGATCGAGCGCGAAGCCCTGATGAAGGAGACCGACGCGGCCTCCAAGGCGCGGCTCGAAAAGCTTGAGGACGAGCTCGACGACCTGGAGGGCCAGTCCGCCGAGATGACCGCCCGCTGGAAGTCGGAGAAGGAGAAGGTGTCCTCCGCCGCCCAGAGCCGCGAGGCGCTGGACAGGCTGCGTGCCGAACTGGTCATCGCCCAACGCCGGGGCGACCTGCAGCGCGCCTCGGAAATCGCCTATGGCGAAATCCCGCAGCTTGAAAAGCGCCTGGCCGAGGAGGAATCCAAGGCCGACCAGGACGCCGTCTCGCCGGAAGTGGTCGATGCCGAGCAGATCGCCGCGGTGGTCTCGCGGTGGACCGGCGTCCCGGTGGAAAAGATGCTCGAAGGCGAGCGCGAGAAGCTCCTGCAGATGGAGGATGCGCTGCGCGGCCGGGTGGTCGGCCAGGAGGAGGCCCTGCTGCTGGTTTCCGACGCCGTCCGCCGGGCCCGCGCCGGCCTGCAGGATCCCAACCGGCCGATCGGCTCCTTCCTGTTCCTGGGGCCGACGGGCGTCGGCAAGACCGAGCTCACCAAGGCGCTGGCCGAATTCATGTTCTCCGACGAGAGCGCGATCACCCGCCTCGACATGAGCGAATACATGGAAAAGCATTCGGTGAGCCGGATGATCGGAGCCCCTCCGGGCTACGTCGGCTACGACGAGGGCGGCGCCCTGACCGAGGCGGTCCGCCGCCGGCCTTATCAGGTGCTGCTGTTCGACGAGGTCGAGAAGGCCCACCCGGACGTCTTCAATGTCCTGCTGCAGGTGCTCGACGACGGTCGCCTGACCGATGGCCAGGGCCGCACGGTGGACTTCCGCAACACCTTGATCGTCATGACGTCGAACATGGGCTCCGATGCGCTCGCCAACCTGGAGGACGACCAGGACGTGGAGACCGCCCGCCCGGCCGTCATGGCGGTGGTGCGCAGCCACTTCCGGCCCGAGTTCCTGAACCGGATCGACGAAATCATCCTCTTCAAGCGGCTGGGCCGCTCGGCGATGGACGACATCGTGCGCATCCAGCTGCAGCGGGTCGAGAAGCTGCTGGCCGATCGCCGGATGTCGATCACCCTGGACAGCTCAGCCACCCACTGGCTGGCCGAACGGGGCTACGATCCGGTCTATGGCGCGCGGCCGCTGAAGCGGGTCATGCAGAAGGAACTGGTCGATCCGATCGCCCGCAAGTTGCTGGCCGGCGACCTGGAGGACGGGGCGGTGATCGACGTGGGCGCCGATCAGGACGGCCTGGTCATCGGCCGCGCCAAAGTCCACTGAGCCCTAAAGGCTGCAACGCCTGACGACGCCCGGGCCGACCCGCACAAGGTCGGTCCGGGGGTTGTAGAGGCCGGGATAGGTGGCCAGGCAGGCCGCTGCGCGGCGGGCCTTCCAGCTGTAGCCGACCTGAAGTTCGGGCCCGCGGTAGTCCGCTTTCACGCCGTAGCACTCGGCCGAGACGGCGGCGGGCGCCGGCTTGCCCAGCGGCGCGGCGCCGGCTGAGGCTGCGGTCATGGCGGCCATCAGGCCGGCGATCACGAGGGTGCGCATGGGTGTCGTTCTCCCGTTCGCCAGGACAACCCCTGAGCCGGCGCGAGGTTTCGCCGCGGCGGAAAATGAAAGGGCCCCGGCGTGAATCGGGGCCCTCTTTCTGACGGGCGTCTACGACCAGCTAGTCGCGGCACATCGTCCAGCGGCGGCCCTCGCGGTACATGTCCCGGCGGGCGTCGTAGCCGTGATAGCGGACCATGCAGCCGTGGACGTGATTGTACCAGTTGGCCTCGTGGCCGCGCCAATGACGCCAGCGGCGCATGGGCGGCGGCGGGGCGGCGCCCCAGGTCGGGTCCCAGTGGCCGTAGCGCTCGACCACGACGGTCTGGGCGCCGGCGACGCCGGTGAAGGCGGTCGCGCCAGTGATCAGGGATGCGGCGGCGAGGCCGGCGGTAAGCAAGTTGCGCATGGCGGTTTCCTCCTCAGGTTTTGTCCCTGAGGCGCCAAACGCAAAGGCCCGATGTCAGGTTCTCGACAAATTCAGAGTTCGAGGCTGGCGGTCTTGCCGCCCCGGGTCACCACCCGCCGCATCAGGGCCATGCTGGACCCTGTCGCGCCCGGAACCGGCTTGACGATGGTGATCGCGAACCAGGACCCGTCCGGTAGGCCCGCGAAGCTGAAGCGGTCGGCGTTGTCGCAGATGGCGCGTCGTACATAGGGCTCGGAGTCGCCGGGAGGCGCCTGGGGTCCGCGGGCGCGGACTTCGGCGGTGGGCAGGGCCGAATGGGTCTCTGACTTGTAGAGGACGAGCATCCGACGTCGCGACCATGGCGTCTCCGGCGTCAGCACCACGGTCTGGCCCGCGCAGGTGTAGCGCATCGGGCCGGTCTGGGGCGCGAGCTTGCCCACGATGGCGTTGCGGCCGATCCCCTGCGACCAGGCGAAGTCGGCGGCGCGAAAGCTCTCGTCCGGCAATTTCACGGCGATGCCGGGCGGCGGCGGCCCCAGGGTGGGCGCGCAGGCGCTGAGCAGGCCCAGAAGGGCGGCGGCGGCGAGAAGACGTACGCGAGCGACCATAAGCGTCACCCTATACGCCATTGCGGCAAAACGATGCCAGGGGGTAACAACAACCTCTAGTCGTCGCCTTTCGGTCGGCCCCGCAGCGCCTTGACCCCGCCGCGTTTGGTCTTGCCGTCCAGCCGCTTGAGCTTCGAGGCGTAGCTGGGCTTGGTCTTCTTGCGCGGCGGGGGCGGGGGCCTGGCCGCCTCGCGGATCAGGGTGAGCAGGCGGTCGAGCGCGTCGGCGCGGTTCATCTCCTGCGAACGGTGGCTCTGGGCGACCATGACGATGATCCCGTCCTGGGTCAGGCGGCTGCCGGCCATCTCGTAAAGCCTGGCCCGAACACGCTCCGGCAGGGACGGCGAGCGCTGTACGTCGAACCTCAGCTCGATGGCGGTCGAGACCTTGTTGACGTGCTGTCCGCCGGGCCCGGAAGCCCGCACGGCGCGGACCTGGACTTCGTCATCGGCCAGCTGGATATGAGGCGTGACCTCGATCATGGCGCTGAATTGACACGGTTCGCGGCCGTCCGCGACCGCCTGTGCGCACAGATAGCATCGCATTCCGGCGCCGCTTGTCTTGACCTTTGCGCAAAAAAACGCTGGAAAGCCCGCGCTTTGCCGCCTCGCCGTTGCGCGGGTTCGCGGCCTTCATCTGTTCAGGAGAACAATCATGCGCGTCTACTATGACCGCGACGCCGACCTTTCCCGCATCCTGGACAAGAAGATCGCGATCGTAGGCTATGGCAGCCAGGGGCGCGCCCACGCGCTCAACCTCAAGGATTCGGGCGTGAAGAACGTCGCCGTGGCCCTGAAGCCCGGCTCGGCCACCGCCAAGAAGGTGGAGGCCGACGGCCTGCCGGTGATGAGCGTCGCCGACGCCGCGAAGTGGGCCGACGCCCTGATGATCCTGGCGCCCGACGAGCTGCAGCGGGAAATCTACAATTCCGAGATCGCGCCCAACATCCGCGACGGCTCGGCGCTGCTGTTCGCCCACGGCCTCAACGTGCACTTCAACCTGATCGAGCCGGCTCCCGGCCTCGACGTGCTGATGATCGCGCCCAAGGGGCCGGGCCATACGGTGCGCAGCGAGTACCAAAAGGGCGGCGGCGTGCCCTGCCTGATCGCCGTCCACCAGAACCCCACCGGCAACGCCCACGACTTCGGCCTGGCCTACGCCTCGGCCATCGGCGGCGGCCGCTCCGGCGTCATCGAGACCAACTTCCGCGAGGAATGCGAAACCGACCTGTTCGGCGAGCAGGCCGTGCTCTGCGGCGGCCTGGTCGAGCTGATCCGCGCGGGCTTCGAAACCCTGGTCGAGGCCGGCTACGCGCCGGAGATGGCCTATTTCGAATGCCTCCACGAGGTGAAGCTGATCGTCGACCTGATCTATGAAGGCGGCATCGCCAACATGAGCTACTCGATCAGCAACACGGCCGAGTACGGCGCCTACGTCAGCGGCCCCCGCGTCGTCACCTCCGACACCAAGGCGGAGATGAAGCGCATTCTCGAGGACATCCAGTCGGGCCGGTTCGTGCGCGACTTCATGCTCGAGAACCAGGTCGGCCAGCCCAGCTTCAAGGCCACCCGTCGTCGCGCCTCGGAACACCAGATCGAGGAAGTCGGCGGCCGCCTGCGCGCCATGATGCCGTGGATTACGAAGAATCAACTGGTCGACAAGGCCAAGAACTGATCCATCTCCCCCCGCGTCAGTACGACGAGGGGATGTTTCGGTGTCACGTGTTTCCATCGGCCTGATCGCGGCCGGTCTCTGCCTTCTCGCCGGCGGCGCGGAGGCGGCGACCGCCGCATCACCCGCGCCTCCGACCGATGTCGACGGCGTGGTCATTGTCGCCGACACGACGGTGCGCCTGTCGGTCGCGGTCGGCGGCGACATCAATGACAACACCTATGTCACCAGCGCGCCCTCGGGTGTGAACTGCGGCGGGGCGGAGTACCGGTATCAGACGCGGGAAAACCGTCAGTGCTGGGTGCGCATCCGGCGCAGGACGCCGATCATCCTGACCGCCCAGAACAACGGCCGCTTCGGCGTCGACTGGACCGTGCAGTGGGTCGGCTGCGAGCCGATCGGCAATGGCGCGGCCTGCACGCTCAGCGCGCAGGACGAGTCCCAGGTCGCGGCCCTGTTCACACGCAAAACGGCGCCCTAGGCTGGCGGCGTCCTTCTGGAGCGCCGCCATGAAACGCCTGATCCTCGCCGCCGCCTTGGCCCTGACCGCCGCGCCCGCGCTGGCCGCGCCCGTGGCCTATGCCATCGATCCCAGCCACACCCAGACGACCTTCACCGTCGACCGGTTCGGCTTCACCACCATCCTGGGCGCGTTCACCACCGCCTCGGGCACGATCTGGATCGACGAGGCCAATCCGGCGGCCTCCCGCGTCGAGGCCCAGGTCGCGGCCGCCAGCCTGTGGGCGGGCGACGCCACGCGGGAAGAGCATGTCGAGGGCGAGCGATGGCTGAACGCCGCCGCCAACCCGACCATCAGCTTCAAGTCGACGAAGGTGGTGACCACCGGCCCCGACACCGCCGACGTGACCGGCGAGTTCACCCTGAACGGCGTGACGAAGCCTGTCACCTTCAAGGTCAAGCTGAACAGGATCGGCAAGGCGCCCGGCTCGGGCAAGCCCTCGGCCGGCTTCACCATCACCGGCTCGGTGCACCGCCGCGACTTCAACATCGGCGCGGCGCTGCCGGTCGGGCTGATCGGCGAGGACGTGCCGATCCGCATCGAGGTCCTGGCGGTTGCGCCCGCGCCCGCCGCGCCCTAGCTGGGGCGCATGAAACGCATCGACAACATCTACCTGGCCGGACCCGAGGTCTGGTTCCCCAACCTCGGCTCGCACATGGCCGAGCGCCAGGCCCTCTGCGAGAACGCCGGCTTCACCCTGCTGCAGGCCAATACGCGCGAGCTGCGCGAGCGCGAGCCCGGCGAGGTGATGGCGCGCGAGATCTACGCCGAACGGGTGGCGCGCATGCGCCGGGCCGACGCGGCGATCGTCAACCTGACGCCCTGGCGCGGGCCGGCGGCCGATCCGGGTTCGGCCTTCGAGGCCGGCTTCCTGTCGGGCCTCGGCAAGCCCGTCTGGGCCTACATGAACATCAGCTACGAGCATGACGCAGAGTACCGCGACCGGGTCGAGGCCCACTTCGGCGCCCAGCTCGACGAGGACGGCGTCTGGCGCGACGGCGAGGGCTGCCTGATCGAGGATCTCGGCCTGCCCGAGACCCTGATGCTGTGGGCCGAGGCGCGCCGGCTGTTCGTCATCGTCACCCCCGACACCCTGGGCGACGTGACCGGCCTGCAGCTGTGCCTCGAGGCCGTGCGGGAATACGCGGAGGATTAGGGGAAGGCCTTCCTCTCCCGGAGGGAGAGGATTGCTAGGCCCACCCCATCGCTGCGTCCCCGCGCAGGATCGCTTCCGCCGCCGCGCTGTGCTTCCCGCCGTCCCGCTCGTGCAGCACCAGCGGCGGCAGCAGAACCAGCGGGGCCTTGCCGGTCTTGATCGCGCGGATCAGCACCCGCTTGGCCGGCTGGTCGGCGAAGGGGTGAATCGGCCGGATGCGGAACGAGCCCGCCTTGGCCCCCAGCAGCGACAGAACGTCGCCCAGCCGGTCGGCGCGATGAATCACCGTGATCGTCCCGCCCTCCCGTACGGCCTTGAGCAGAAAGCCGGTCCAGGCTTCCAGTCCACCATCGGCCATCCAGGCGCCCGACTTCTCCGGGGCCGGGCCGCGCAACTCGTCCGGGTCGTCGAAGAACGGCGGGTTGGCCATCACCGCGTCGAACACCGGCAGGTCCAGCGCCCGGAAGCCCGCCTGCACATCGCCGTCGAGGATCGTCACCTGCGCGTCAAACCCGTTCAGGGTAACGTTTTCCCGCGCCAGGGCGGCGGCCGCCGCATCGCGCTCGACGCCGGTGAACGCGGCGTCCGGACGCCGGAACGCCGCCGCCAGCAGGGCCCCGCCCGCGCCGCAGCCGGCCTCCAGCACCCGCGCGCCGGGGCCTGCGTCACAGGCCGCCGCCAGCAGGGCCGCGTCCATGCCGGCGCGATAGCCGCGCGCCGGCTGGCGGAGGAAAACCCGTCCGTTCAGCAGCCGATCGTCGGTCACGTCGCTGTCGTCAGCCATCTCGGCCTTGCCCTCGTCTCTTCCCTGACCTATCCCGCCCGGGAGGCATCCCGCAACGGCGCTGGGCCATTGGGCGAGGATGAAGGAGCGCAGGTGTTGGACGCAGCGAATGCGGCCGTGGCCCGTCCGACGGGCTCCGTCGACGGACTGGTGGAGCTGGCGTCCCATGACATGACGGGCGTCAACGCCATCATTTCCGCGCGTATGCAGAGCCCCGTGTCGGTGATCCCGGCGCTGGCCGACCATCTGATCAACGCCGGCGGCAAGCGGCTGCGGCCGCTGTTGACCGTGGCCACCGCCCGGCTGGTCGGGGCGGTCGACGATTCCTGCCTCAAGCTGGCGGCGGCGGTGGAGTTCATCCACACGGCCACGCTGCTGCACGACGACGTGATCGATTCCTCGCAGCTGCGCCGCGGCAAGGTCGCCGCGCACCTGATCTGGGGCGCGCCGTCGAGCGTGCTGGTCGGCGACTATCTGTTCGCCCGGGCGTTCGAGCTGATGGTCGAGGCCGGATCGCTGACCGCGCTGGATATCCTGGCCAAGGCGTCCGGCGTGATTTCCGAGGGCGAGGTGCTGCAGCTGACGCGCGCCCACGACCTGAACCTGTCGCAGGACGTCTATCTCGAGATCATCCGCGCCAAGACGGCCGAACTGTTCGCCGCCGCGGCCGAAGCGGGCGCGGTCAGCGCGGGCGCCTCAGACGAAATGCGCCGGTCGATGCGCAGCTACGGCCTGAACCTTGGCCTGGCGTTCCAGCTGGTCGACGACGCGCTCGACTACGGCGGCACGACCGAGGCGCTGGGCAAGAACGCCGGCGACGATTTCCGTGAAGGCAAGGCGACCCTGCCGCTGCTGCTGGCCATTGCCCGCACGGGCGCGGCCGAGGCGGCCTTCTGGGAGCGGACCATCGGTCGTCGCGAGCAGACCGACGAGGACTTCCGCCGGGCTCGCGACCTGATCCTGCGCACCGGCGCGGCCGAGGCGACGCTCGACCTGGCCCAGGAATTCGCCGAGGAGGCCAAGGCCGCCCTCGTCCGCACGGACGCCAACGCCTGGCGCGCCGCGCTCGAGGACCTCGCCGACTTCGCCGTCAGCCGCCGGGCGTGATCCGGCGGGCGTCCTCAGGCGGGCGTCTTCAGGACGACGCAGGTGGTCAGATAGGGCCGGAACAGCCAGTACAGCTTGCCCATGGACCGCTTCCACTTTTCCCAGCCGAGAAACGGGAAGGGAAAGCGCAGGACCGGGCGCAGCAGGATCCACGGCCGGGCCCGGACATTGTCGCGATAGGAGCCGCAGGGCAGGATCTCCGCCTTGACGATCGTCGCGCCGGGGAACAGCGCGGCCACCTCGTCCGGCGTGGGGCGGAACAGGGTGTCGATCGGGTCGCGGTGGTAGGGGTAGCTGCGCGGCACGGTGACAACGATCAGGCCGCCCGGCTCGACCAGCGCCATCGCCCTGCGGGCCAGCACGCCGGGATCCAGCACATGCTCGAGGATGTTGCACAGCAGCAGCGCGCGGCCGCCGACCGCCTTCGCCCGCTGGAAGCCGTCGTCGGACAGGATGTCGGCGGCGATATCGACCCCGTCGGCTTCCTTCAGGTCGAGATGCACGAAGCGGACTCCGCGCGCCTCGAGCGGCGCGATCAGCGCCTGCTGGATCCACGGCTGCTCCTCGGTGCGGAACGTCCGCGTCGAGGCGCCGACGTTAAGCAGCGGGCTCAGGGACGGCGTGTCGACGTCGGCCAGGGCCTCGGCGATCCAGGCGGCTTCTCGCGCGAACATACAGGTCTCCGAAGGGCGGCGCGCTGAAGATGGCCAGCCCGAACCTGAACGGATTCACGACCTCCAGCGAGCGGATTCTGGTCATCAAGCTGTCGGCGCTGGGCGACTTCGTCCAGGCGACGGGGGCGATGAAGGCCATCCGGGCCGCCCATGCCGGCGCCCATGTGACCCTGCTGACCACGGCGCCTTACGCGGCGCTGGCCAAGGCCACGGGCTGGTTCGACGCGGTCTGGAGCGACGGTCGGCCTGACTGGACCGATCTGCCCGCCACCCTGGGCCTGCTGCGCCGGTTGCGCCGGGCGCGGTTCCACCGGGTCTATGACCTGCAGTGCCAAGGGCGGACCAACCGCTATTTCCAGCTGCTGTGGCCGCGCCGGCCGGCCTGGTCGGGCAACGCGCCGGGGGCCGCCTTCGCCTATCGCGGCCCCGAACGGGACCGGCTGCATGTGCAGGACTCGTTCCGCGAACAGCTGCGCCTGGCCGGGATCGCCGAGGTCGGACCGCCCGACATCGGCTGGATGACGGGGTCCGGCGCGGCGCCGGCGCCGCGGACGCCCTACGCCCTGCTGATCCCCGGCGGATCGCCGCACCGGCCCGCGAAGCGCTGGCCCGCTGACCGGTACGCCGCGCTGGCGGCCAGGCTGTCCGGGGCGGGGCTGACGCCGATGATCCTTGGTCACGGCGACGAGGAGGCGGCCCTGGCCGGGACGATCCTCGCCGGCGCGCCGGGGGCCGTCAGCCTGGTCGGCCGGACGGGGGTGGGCGACATCGCCGACCTGGCGCGCGGGGCCGCCGTGACCATCGGCAACGACACCGGCCCGACGCACCTGGCCGTCGCCGCCGGAAGCCCGGCGGTGGTGCTGTTCTCGAACGAGAGCGATCCCGCGCTCAACGCGCCGCGGGCGATCCGTCCCGACCAGCCGGTGCTGACCCTGCGCGCGCCGGACCTCGCCGACCTGGGCGTTGACCGCGTGGCCGCCGCCGTGGACGAGGTCAGAAGCCGCTGAACAGGCGGTCGAGCGCGCGGCGGATGGTGTCCTCGTGCTCGCTCAGAGAGCCGACGGCCCGACGGCTACCGGTCAACGCCGAGCCCCTCATCTCACCGACGGCCAACACCAGGTTGCGCCCCTTGTAGGCCAACGGAATGTCGACACTCGTTACCGGGCGTTCCGAATCGTCGATCAAGGGCGCGACGATCGTGGTCTCCAGCAGTTCGAGAAAATGCGACTGAAGCACGACCATGTAGGGCGCCCAGGGATGCTCGCCGCGGTCCGGGTTCACCAGGACGTCGAACTGGCGCACGGGCTACCAGCGACGAAACTGGTCGCCGAAGCAGCCGCGACGCCGGATCCGCGCGTTGTAGTCCTTGATGCCCTCGGCGTTTTCCTCGGCCCACCGGCGGGCGCGGGCCTCGCCACCGGCGGGGTCAACCTTTTGCAGATGCAGGCGCAGGGCGTTTTCGCTGAAGCCGCCGATGTCGAGGCCGAGCCGCGCGGCCTGCTCCAGCAGCTCCGGATCGATGCCGACAGGGGGCTCGGGCTTGTCCATATTCGAAGGCTAGTCCGACGCGAACAAACTGGCAACTGCAATCTCGGCGCGTGCGGGCGCCAAGCCGGACTCCGGGCGGAATTCCCATCGCGTCAAGACAGCCCCGGCGGCGGCCCTGGCCGACATGACGTCGAATCCATGCGGCAGGCCCTCGAAAAGCCGTAGGATGGTCACCAGATCTGACCTCACGTGGTTTCCGGGATCCTGTTCATGCGCCTGTTGCTCAACATCCTCTGGTTCATCTTCGGCGGCTGGCTGAGCGGCCTGCTGTGGCTGCTGGGCGGGGCCGTGCTGGCCCTGACCATCGTCGGCCTGCCGTACACCGCCGCCGCCTGGCGCATCGCCGGCTTCGCCTTCTGGCCGTTCGGCAAGGAGATCGTCTCGCGCGAGATCATCACCGGTTCGCACGACCTCGGGACCGGCCCGCTGGGTTTCGTGCTGAACGTGATCTGGTTCATCTTCGCCGGCTGGTACATCGCCCTGTCGCACGTCGTAGCGGCCTTCTTCGAGGCGATCACCATCATCGGCCTGCCATTCGCCTTCAAGGACCTGCAGCTGGCCCAGATCGCCTTCGCGCCGGTCGGCAAGATCGTGGTCGAGAAGCGGTAGCCGTCTTTCCTCTCCGCGAAGCGGGGAGGGGGACCGCCCGGAGGGCGGTGGAGGGACGGCGCCAAGGCGAGCGGTCCTGTCCTGAATTCCGGTCTGTCCGGCGGGTTCAGCGCTGCCCCCTCCACCATGCTTCGCATGGTCCCCCTCCCCACGATGTGGGGAGGATTATCTGGGCGCCGGCCCTTCATCCTCTTCCAGCAGGATCTTCAGGAAGCTTTCCCGCCGATTGAGGAAGTTCCGCGTCACGCCGTAGTGCTCGGTGTCCTCGTATTCGACCCGTTCCAGCCCGTGCTCCGACGCCTGGTAGATCCAGGCGTCGGGGTAGCCGAGGATGATCGGCGAGTGGGTGGCGATGATCAGCTGCGAGCGGGCCAGCACCAGCTGGTGCAGCTTGGCCAGGAAGGCCAGCTGGCGCTGCGGCGACAGGGCCGCCTCCGGCTCGTCCATGATGTACAGGCCGTCGCCCATCAGCCGGTTCTCGAACAACGAGAAAAAGGCCTCGCCGTGCGATTGCTCGTGCAGCGGCCGGTCGCCGTAGCGGCTGCCGGCGTTCTGTTCGAGGTAGGTGGCGACGTTGAAGAAGCTCTCGGCGCGCAGGAAGAAGCCGTCGTGGGCCCGGGGTTGCTTCGCGTCGCGGATCGGGCGGATGAACTGGTGCAGGACCGAATGGCTGGCGTGGGTGGCGAACCGGTGGTCCTTCGACCCGCCCTCGGCGTTGAAGCCCCAGGCCACCGCCAGCGCCTCGATCAGCGTCGACTTGCCCGAGCCGTTCTCGCCGACGAGAAAGGTCACGCGCGGGTGGAACGTCAGGCTGTGCAGACTGCGCACGACCGGCAGGTTGAACGGATAGACGGCCTCGTCCCAGCCCTCCCGGCGCAGGAACTGCGCTTCCATCCAGTAGGGGGTGGTGAGGCCGGTCATCGCGGTTCTCGCATCAGGCGACGACCAGCCTAGCCAGGCTTTGTCACCCCGGCGAGATCATCTTCTCCGGCCGCACCGCCTCGTCGAACTCCGCATCCGTCAGATAGCCGCCGCCGACGGCTTCCTCGCGCAGGGTGGTGCCGTTCTTGTGGGCCGTCTTGGCGATCTTGGCGCAGGCGTCGTAGCCGAGCTTGCCGTTGAGCGCCGTGACCAGCATCAGCGAGTTGTCGAGGCCGCGCTTGATGTTGTCCTCGCGCGGCTCGATGCCGACGACGCAGTTGTCGGTGAAGCTGATCGCCGCGTCGGCCAGCAGGCGGACGGACTGCAGGAAGTTGTAGGCCATCACCGGGTTGAACACGTTCAGCTCGAAGTGGCCGCTGGCGCCGGCGAAGGTCAGGGCGGCGTTGTTGCCGAACACCTGGACGCAGACCATCGTCAGGGCTTCGCACTGGGTCGGGTTGACCTTGCCCGGCATGATCGAGCTGCCCGGCTCGTTTTCCGGCAGGCTGAGTTCGCCGAGCCCCGAGCGTGGGCCCGAGCCGAGGAAGCGGATGTCGTTGGCGATCTTGAACAGGCTGGCGGCGACCGTGTTGATCGCGCCGTGGCTGAAGACCATGGCGTCATGGGCGGCCAGGGCCTCGAACTTGTTGGGCGCGGTGGTGAACGCGAGGCCCGTGATCGCGGCGATCTTCTCGGCGACCTTCTCGGCGAAGCCGACCGGGGCGTTGAGGCCCGTACCGACGGCCGTGCCGCCCTGGGCCAGTTCCATCAGCGCCGGCAGGGTCTGCTCGATGCGGTGGATGCCGTTGGCGACCTGCTGCGCGTAGCCGCCGAATTCCTGGCCCAGGGTCAGGGGCGTGGCGTCCTGGGTGTGGGTGCGGCCGATCTTGATGATGCCCTGCCAGGCGTCAGCCTTGGCCTTCAGCGCCGCATGCAGGTGCTTCAGCGCCGGCAGGAGATCGTGAACGAGCTGTTCGGCGCAGGCGATGTGCATGGCCGTCGGATAGGTGTCGTTCGACGACTGGCTCATGTTGACGTGGTCGTTGGGGTGGACCGGCTTCTTGGAGCCCATCTCGCCGCCGAGCATCTCGATGGCGCGGTTCGAGATCACCTCGTTGGCGTTCATGTTCGACTGGGTGCCCGAG
>CANJYY010000031.1 GCA_947479185.1 Caulobacteraceae bacterium | reverse complement strand
TGCACCTGCACCGACTACGAAAACCGCAAGCAGCACGTGCCGGACTGCATCAAGCTGACCCCGGCCAATATCGAGCAGCTGGCCTGGATGCCGGCCAGCTGCGCCTACCGCCGGCTGGACGAGGGCAAGTCCCTGCCCGCCTGGCATCCGCTGATCACCGGCGACCCGGAAAGCGTTCACAAGGCCGGCGTCTCGATCCGCGGCCAGACCCTCAACGAGGACGACCTGGACGAGCCGGAAGACGCCCTCCGCTACGCCGCCTGGGACCTCGACCTCGACAAGAGCGACGAGCCCTACGAGAGCTAAGTGTGGGTTTGCGAAATACCCTTACTGCGGGCATTTTGTCGCCATGGATGCCAATCCGGGTACACGAAGGCGCGCCAGGACGCTTCGCCGACAGACGACGCTTCCTGAAGGCCTCCTCTGGCGGGAGCTCAAAGCCTGGAGGGCGGACGGTCTGCATTTCCGCCGGCAGCACCCGGCAGGTCGATATGTCCTCGACTTCTACTGCTTCACCTACCGTCTGGCGGTCGAGGTCGACGGCGCCTTCCACCATATCGAGGGCCGTCAGGCGCGAGATGCCGAAAGGGATCGCTGGTTGGAGGCGTCCGGCATCCGCGTTCTGCGACTGCCGGCAAGCCTCGTCCTGAAGGACATGACCACAGCCGCAGACATGATCCTCCACGCCATCGAACAACAGCGAACGGCGAGCGAGCTACCAGGTCGCTCCCCCCCGGGGGAGCTGTCGGCGCGAAGCGACGACTGAGGGGGGAGACCGCCCCCCTCCGTCCCGGCTTCCCGGGCCACCTCCCCCGGGGGGGAGGGACTTTTCGGTTCAGCCTTTCGCGCCAACGGAAAACAAGGGATAGACGCGCCTCGTTTCCCTTCGACCGACAGATCACCCATGGCCGCCCCCATTCTCGCCCTCAAGGACGTGCGTCTCGCTGACGGCGCGACCATGCTGTTCGACGGCGTGGACCTGGCGCTCGAGCCGGGCATCCGCGCCTCGCTGGTCGGGCGCAACGGGGCGGGCAAGTCGACCCTGCTGCGCATGCTGGCCGGCCAGATCCAGCCGGACGCCGGCGACCGCTTCGCCAGCCCCGGCGCGCGCATGGTCTTCGTGCCGCAGGAGCCGGTGATCACCGGCGCGACCCTGCTGGACTACGCCACCGCCGGCGGCGCGGCGCAGCACGAGGCGGAAGCCGAGCTGATGGCCTTCGGCCTCGACCCGGCCAAGGGCACGCAGGGGCTCTCCGGCGGTGAGATCCGCCGCGCGGCCCTGTCGCGCGGCTTCGCCGAACAGCCGGACGTGCTGCTGCTCGACGAACCGACCAACCACATGGACATCTTCGCCATCCAGACGCTGGAAGAGCGGCTGGGGCAGATGCGCTGCGCGGCGCTGATCATCAGCCACGACCGCGCCTTCCTCGGCCGCGTCACCCGCCGCTGTTTCTGGCTGGAAAGCCGCAAGGTCCGCCGCCTCGACAAGGGCTTCGCCGCCTTCGACGAATGGTCCGACCAGATCCTCCAGACCGAGGCCGACGAGTTCCGCCGCCTGAACAAGGCGCTGGAGCGCGAGCAGCACTGGCTGGAGCGCGGCGTCACAGGCCGCCGGGCCCGCAACGAAGGCCGCCGTCGCCGCCTGATGGACATGCGCCAGCAGAAGGCCACCATCCTGCGGGAATCCCGCGGCCAGATGACCATGGGCCTGGCCGCCGGCGACACCTCGGGCAAGCGCGTGGCCGAGGTCAAAGGCCTGTCGAAATCCTTCGGCGACCGGGTCATCGTCAAGGAGTTCTCGAGCCGTATCCAGCGCGGCGACCGCGTGGCCATCGTCGGTCCCAACGGCGCCGGCAAGACCACCTTGGTCAAGCTGATGCTCGGCGACCTGCCGGCCGACGCGGGCGAGATCAAGCTCGGGACCGGCCTGCAGATCGCCTACATAGACCAGGCGCGCGGCGAGCTGAAGGAGGGCCAGACCCTTTGGGACGTGCTGACCGACGGCGGCGGCGACCAGATCCTGGTCCGCGGCATGCCCCGTCACGTGGCCGGCTACGCCAAGGAATTCCTGTTCCAGGACAAGCAGCTGCGCCAGCCGGTCTCCAGCCTGTCGGGCGGCGAACGCAACCGCCTGCTGCTGGCCAAGGCCCTGGCCCGCCCGGCCAACCTGCTGGTGCTCGACGAGCCGACCAACGACCTCGACATGGAGACGCTGGACCTGCTCGAGGATCTGCTGGCCGATTTCGACGGCACCCTGATCCTCGTCAGCCACGACCGCGACTTCATCGACCGCCTGGCCACCTCGACCATCGCCCTGAACGGTCGCGGCGAGGTCGTCGAGACGCCCGGCGGCTGGACCGACTTTCTCGAGCAGAACCCCGGCTTCTTCGACAGCAAGGCGCTGTCCGCCGCGCCGAAGGGCCTGTCCGCCCGCGCCGAGGCCCGCAAGCCGGCGGCCAAGCTGTCCTACAAGGACCAGCGCCGGCTCGACGAGCTGGGCGCCCTGATCCACAAGCTGCCGGCCGAGATCGCCAGGCTCGAAGCCCAACTGGCCGACCCGAACCTCTACAGCCGCGACCCGGCCGGCTTCGACCGGATCATGAAGGCCGGCCAGACGGCCCGCGCGACCCTCGCCGCCGCCGAGGACGAATGGCTGCACCTCGAGGAAAAGCGCGAGGCGCTGAGCCGCTGACCTAGCCTCCGACGGCCTGGTTCAGCCAGACCGCGCAGGTGACCACCAGCGCCGCCGCGGCCAGGGCGCTCCAGCGGCGTCGCAGGCCCCAGAGGATCCAGCCGCCGATCGGGCCGACCGCCATCGCCGCATAGAGCAGCAGGAAGGTCGTCGCCGACCGGCCGGCCGCTACACCGCCGCCGACACCGGCCAGCGCCGTCGGCAGGAATGTGTAGAGCATCGCCGCCCCGGCCATGCTCGCGCCGAACAGCACCGCCCCGACCCAGTGCCCGTGAAAGGACGGGACGAAGTACAGCGTATGGGCGGCGTGCATGGCGCGCCGATGGGCTTCCTCGGCTTCCGGATCTGTCTGCATGATACGCCCCCGCTATCCGGGTAGCGCACACTGAACGCGCCATCGGCGCAAGGGGGATTGGCCCCGCGCGTCGACCTCAGCGGGGCCGGGGCGGTCTCGCGGGCTTCGCCGGCGCCGGAGTCCGTGTGCGCGGCACCAGCAGGCCGCCAATCAGGCCAAAGGACAGCATGGCGCGGTCCATCTTCGAAATCGTCATGTCGGCGTCTCCTTGAGCCGTGAGCCAAAAGAGACGCGGAGCGGCCTTCAGGGTGGTTCGTTTCGGAGTCCCTCGTGGTCGTCAGCGCGTCGAGGATCAGGCTGCGCCCTTCGAGTCGCATGACGCAAGAGGATTAATCCGGGTTCGGAGCAATTCCGTAGGCGGACAATCGTTCTTTTTCCTGTTTTTACAACAGGATGATCCGGGCATTATTCTTCATTACTTCGCGGCTTTTGGCCGGATCAGCCACCACAGACCCAAACCCAGCAGCCAGACCTGCCAGCCCATGAAGGCGATCGGCGTCACCTCGAGCACCGGGAAGCCCGGAATGACGGTCGCCAGCAGTTCGCTCTGGCCGAGGATCCACAGCGGGACCAGCGCCAGGCCGATCCAGCCGAACAGCGCCGGGGCCAGCCGGCCGCGCAGCACCGCCACGGCCAGGGCGAAGGTCCAGGCCGCCAGCAGCGTCTGGCCCAGGTGCTCGCCCAGCGCCACGCCGGCGAACTGGTTAAGGGCCTGGAACACCACCACGGCCGCGGCCCGGGCGGCGGGATCGGCGGCCGGGTCCAGCGCCGTCGCCGCCAGACCGGGCACGGCGAACGACCAGCGCAGCAGGCCGACGGCCTGCACCAGCGCCGAGCCGGCCCCGGCCAGCGTCGCCCACAGCGGCCAGCGGCCGCCCTGCGCCCGGACCGCCTCGGCCGTCCAGCCGGCCACCCACAGGAAGCTCGCCGCGCAGAGGGCGAAGGCTAGCCAGATCAGCACGAGGTCCGGCCCGCCCGCCTGGAACGCCCTCAGCACCGCCAGCGGCGGCTCGCGCAGGATGTCGTCATAGCCGAACCGGTCGATCAGCAGGACGTAGGGAACCGTCGCCGCCAGCGGAAAGACGGCCATCGCCGCCCCGGCGAGGCGGCGGGCGAAAACGGGGTTGCTCGTGTTCATATCGCCATGTCCCAGTTGCGTGACAACGCGATATGTCCCATTCGTGGGACATTGTCAAATGCAGTGAGTCGCCCATGAGCCGCCCGGAAGAATCCCCCGCCCGCCGCGACCGCGCCGCGACCGAGCGGGCCATCGTCGCGGCGGCGGCCCGGCTGCTGTCGGAGCGCGGCTTCGCCGCGCTCAATGTGCTGGCCGTGGCCGAGGCGGCCGGCGTCGACCGCAAGCTGGTCTATCGCTACTTCGGCGGCGTCGAGGGCATCGTCGAGCGGCTGGGCGCGGAGGTCCGCTGGACCCTCGGAGACGCCGCCCCGCCCGCCTCCGGCGACAGCTACGGCGCGGCCATCGCCCATCTGGCCCGCGCCTACGGCGAGGCCCTGGCCGGAGACGCCGCCCTGCGTGGCCTGATCACCTGGGAACTGGCCGAGGACTCGCCGTTGCTGCAACGCCTGGAAAGCGCCCGGTCGGCGACGATGCAGGCCTGGATGGCGGAGAGGATGGCGGGGCTGTCACGGCCCGAAGGCGTCGACGCCCCGGCCATCAACGCCGTCCTGATCGCGGCGATCCAGCATCTCGCCCTGCGCAGGGGTCAGGGCCGTCCGTTCGCCGGCCTGCCGCTCGACGACGCCGGCTGGGCGCGGGTCGAGGCGGCGATCCATACGATCGCGGAAGCCGTCTACAGCGACTGAGCCAGGGCCGCGCCGGCGTCACGCAGATCGGCCGGCGACCCGACCTGCGCCGTCCACAGCGCGACCTTGGCGATCAGGTCGGCCAGGTTGATCGGCTTGGCGATGTGGTCGTTCATCCCGGCCGCGCGGCAGGCGGCCAGCTGGTCGGCCAGAACATTGGCGCTGAAGGCGAGGATCGGGGTGTTCTGGTTGACCTCGGCCGAGGCCCGGATCGCCCGGGTGGCCGCCAGGCCGTCCATGCCGGGCATCTGCACATCCATCAGGATCAGGTCGAAGGCGGTGTGGTGGGCGATCTCGATGGCTTCAAGACCGCTGCCCGCCTCGGTGATCTCGTGACCGAGGGCGCCGAGGATCGTGCGCACCAGCTGGCGGTTGATGGCGACATCATCGACCAGCAGCAGGCGCGCCGCCGCCATCATGGTCGTGTCGGCCTCCACCAGCCGCGAAGGAACCGCGGCCTCGGCGAGCGGCGCCGCGATGGTGAACCAGAAGGTCGAGCCCTCGCCCTCGGTGCTCTCGACGCCGATATCGCCGCCCATCAGCTCGGCCAGACCCAGACAGATGGCCAGGCCCAGGCCGGATCCGCCGTGCTGGCGGCTGATCGAACCGTCGACCTGCGAGAACCGCTGGAACAGTCGATCGAGCCGGTCGGCCGGGACGCCGGGGCCGGTGTCGGCGACGGCGATGCGCAACCGCCCGCCGGCGACGTCATCGTGGCTGACAGTCACGCGAATGCCGCCCTGCCGGGTGAACTTCAGGGCGTTGCCGAGCAGATTGAGCAACACCTGCCGCAGCCGTCCGCTGTCGGCCGTCAGGGTCGCCGGAAGGTCCCCGTCGATCGCCACCTCCAGCAGCAGCCCCTTGGCCGCCGCCTGGGCGGCCACCAGGTCGGCGGTCTCGCGCACGACCATGGCCGGGTCGAACGGCTGGGGGTCAAGCTCCAGCTGGCCGGCCTCGAGGCGGGAGAAGTCGAGCACATCGTTGACCACCGCAAGCAGCGCGTCGCCGGCGGTCGTGATCCTCTGCAGATGCCGCCTGGCCTCGTCCGGCAGGCCGTCCATGCGGCCGAGCAGGCCCGAGAAGCCGAGAATGGCCGTCAGCGGGGTGCGGATCTCGTGGCTCATGTTGGCGAGGAAGCTGGACTTGGCCTCGGTGGCCGTCTCCGCCTCGCGGGTGCGCTGGCGCAGCTCGGCCTCGAGCGCCTTGCGGTCGGTCACGTCGCGGGCCACGTCCAGCGTGCCGGTCGGCTCACCCGTCGCCGCGTCGCGAAGCAGGCTGGTGTGGGTCTCGAACCACAGCCAGCGGCCGTCCTTGTGCCGGGCGCGATACTCGACGCGGGAGGCGTCGTCGACCGTCTCACCGGCATAGAGCCGGTCGCCGACGGCCTTCATGGCCGGCCAGTCCTCGGGGTGGACGACGTCGCTGATCAGGCGACCCACGATGATCTCCGGGAGATGGCCGGTGACCCGCGCCACGGACGGCGAGATGTAGGTTATCCGGCCTTCGCAATCGCTGAGCATGATCAGGTCGGTGGCGTTGTCGGCGAACAGGCGGTGACGGGCCTCGCTGGCCGCCAGCGCCGCTTCCGACTGCTTGCGCTCGATGGCGATGGCCGCCAGATGGGCCGCCGCCTCGATGGACCGGAAGTCATCCTCGGCGGGTCGACTGACCTCGCGATGGTACATGGCGAAGGTGCCGAGCACCCGGCCGTCACGGTCGCGGATCGGCTCGGACCAGCAGGACGCAAGGCCGGCCTCGCCCGCCAGCCCCTTGAAGTCGCGCCACAGCGGGTCGCTCTGGATGTCCGACACGATGGTGGTGCGGTTGGTCCAGGCCGCGGTGCCGCAGGAGCCGACGCTCGGGCCGATCTCCACACCGTTGATGGCCTGGTTGTAGAAGTCCGGCAGGCTGGGACCAGCGCCGGACAGCAGCCGCCGGCCGCTCTCGTCCAGCAGCAGGATGCTGCAGAGAATGGTGGGGTCTTCGGCCTCCACGCAGCGCGCGATGGCGTCGAGGATGGCCGGCAGCGACCCGCCGGTCGCGATCAGGGTCATCGTCCGGGTCAGCGTCAGGGTGCGCGACTCGCGCGCCGCTTCGGGCCCTCTCCCGGTCGTCTCGGCAGGCTGATGGACCATGGTGGACTCGAAACCGCCGCGCCCCCGGAAATCGGCGCCTGCCCATCTGACCGAACAGCGATTGCTGATTGGTGAATCAGCGGTCACCTCTCTGACGCCGCCGCCAAAAATGGAAAAGGGCGGGCGCCTTTCGACACCCGCCCTTCTGGTCTTGTCGCGGGACAGACACCCAGGGTGTCTGTCCCTGTCGGCGCCCTTAAGCCGCCTTGCCGAAGCTCAGGCCTTCGTAGCGACGCAGGTGATGGTCGACCGAGCCATACAGGCCCTCGATCATCGTCGCGCGCTTGAAGTAGTGGCCGATGGCCAGTTCGTCGGTCATGCCCATGCCGCCGTGGATCTGGATGGCGTTCTGGCCGACGAACTTGCAGGCCTTGCCGATCTGGACCTTGGCGGCGCTGACGGCCTTGGCCCGCTCGGCGTCGTCGCTGAGCTTGATGGTGGCCATGTAGGTCATCGACACCGACTGCTCGACGTTCATGAACATGTCGACCATGCGGTGCTGCAGCACCTGGAAGCTGGCGATCGCCACGCCGAACTGCTTGCGCTGGCGGGCGTAGTCGAGCGTGCCGGCGTGCAGCTTGCGCATGGCGCCGACGGCTTCGGCGCAGCTGGCGGCGGCGGCTTCGTCGAGCACCTTGTTGACCAGCGGCAGGCCCGCGCCTTCAACGCCGATCAGGGCGTCGGCGCCGACCGAGACGTTCTCGAAGAACACTTCCGAGGCGCGCTGGCCGTCGACCGTGGGGTAGTCACGGGTGACCACGCCCTTGGCGTTCTTGTCGACGATGAACACCGAGACGCCGGCTTCGTCGCGCTGGCCGCCCGAGGTGCGGGCGGTGACGATCAGGTGGGTGGCCCAGGGGGCGCCGATGACGACCGCCTTGTGGCCGTTCAGGACGTAGCCGGAGCCTTCCTTCTTGGCCGTGGTCTTCAGGTCCGACCAGGTGTAGCGGCCCTGCGGTTCGGCATAGGCGAAGGCGATGATCACCTTGCCCTCGATGATGCCGCCGATGATGTCGGCCGCACCGGCGTAGCCCGAATGCTTCATGAAGCCGCCGCCGATCACCACGGTGCCGAGGTAGGGCTCGACCACCAGGGCTTTGCCGAACTCTTCCATGACGATCATGTTCTCGATCGCGCCGCCGCCGAGGCCGCCCAGCTCTTCCGAGAACGGCGCGCCGAGGATGCCCAGTTCGTTGGCGAAGGCTTCCCAGATCGCGGGATCACGACCGGCTTCGGACGTGATCATCTTGCGGCGCTTGTCGAAGTCGTACTTGTCCTGGAGGAAGCTGGCGACCGTGTCGCGCAGCATGGACTGTTCTTCGGTGAAATTGAAATCCATGGGGCGTCCCTGACGTGTTCTGATTGGGGGCGAGGCCTAAAGGCCCAGCACCATCTTGGCGATGATGTTGCGCTGGATCTCGTTGGATCCACCGTAGATCGAGGTCTTCCGGGTGTTGAAGTAGGCGCCGGCGCGACCGACGGCGTAGTCGGGGCCGATCTTGCTGTTGCCGCCCAGGTCGCGCAGGTACGGCGCGCCGTAGGGGCCGGAGGCCTCCAGGGCGAGCTCGGTCAGGCGCTGCTGGATCTCGGTGCCCTTGATCTTGAGCAGCGAGGATTCCGGTCCCGGACCCTTGCCGGAGCTTTCGCTGGCCAGGGTGCGCAGTTCGGTGAATTCCAGCGCCGTCAGGTCGATCTCCAGTTCGGCGACCTTGCGCTTGAAGTCGGCGTCCTGGATCAGCGGCTTGCCGTCATCGCCCAGTTCGGCGGAGGCCATCTCGCGGATCTTCTCGACGCCGCGCTTGGAGCGGGCGACGCCGGCGATGCCGGAGCGCTCGTGCGCCAGCAGGAACTTGGCGCAGGTCCAGCCCTGGTTCTCTTCGAAGACGCGGTTCTCGACCGGCACCTTGACGTTCTCGAGCCAGACTTCGTTGACCTCGTGACCGCCTTCCAGGGTCGTGATGCGGCGCACCTCGATGCCCGGGGTCTTCATGTCGATCAGCAGGAAGCTGATGCCCGACTGGATCTTGGCCGTCGGATCGGTGCGGACCAGGAAGAAGCCCCAGTCGGCGTGCTGGGCCAGGGTGGTCCAGGTCTTCTGGCCGTTGACCAGGTAGTATTCCTTGCCGTCATCGCCGGTGATGCGCTCGGCCTTGGTCTTGAGCGAGGCCAGGTCGGAACCGGCGCCCGGTTCGCTGTAGCCCTGACACCACCACTCCTCGCCGTTGTAGATCGCGGGCAGGAAGCGTTCCTTCTGCTCCTTCGTGCCGAAGGTGTAGATCACCGGGGCGACCATCGCGACGCCGAACGGCAGGACAGCGATGGCGTCGGCCCGGGCGGTTTCCTCGGAGAAGATGTACTTCTGGGTCGAGGTCCAGTCGGTGCCGCCCCACTCTTTCGGCCAGGACGGCGCGACCCAGCCCTTCTTGGCCAGCACCTTGTGCCAGGCCAGGAAGTCTTCCTTGGAGAGCTCGTCCCCTTCGTCCTGCTTGCCGCGCAGACTTTCGGGATAGTTCTGCTCGATGAAGGTGCGGACCTCGTCACGGAAGGCGAGATCTTCGGGGGAGAATTCGAGGTTCATAAGCGGCTCCGGAATCGGCCTCTCAAGGGGCCGTTGCGCGTAGCTTGAGGTTATAGGGCTCGAACACTTGTTTGGAAAGATGACGCTAGCGTCAACGTAAAGCTAGTTGAGGAACAACAGGAAGCAGCTGTCGCTGGTGGCGCCCGCGCGACGCGGACGCGAGGCGGCAGACCGGGCCGCCGCCAGCCGCTGCTGTCGCTCAGCGGCCTCGACACCGGCGTCCGCCATGAGCGAATCGGCGCGCAGACCCGCCAGGTCGGCAGCCTCCGCCAGCCGCGAGTCCTCGGGGCTCAGGGCGAGGTGCGCCGACAGCAGACCATGGCACCGCAAGGTCTCGACCAACCCCGGCAACGGCCCGCCGGGCAGCCTGAAGCTTATCGGCGCCCGGACCAGGTCGTCGACGATGGGCGCCCCATCGACCGTTCCGGGACGCGCCTCGACCAGAAGCGCCAGCTGCAGCGCCGCATCGCCAAATCCCATCCCCGCGGGCGTTTCCTGATGGATCACGCAATCCTTGAGCCGCCCGGTAACCGCCAGGCGGCAATCGAGAACCGCCTGTCCCTCGATGCCTCGCGCCCGGGCCGCGCGAGGATAAAAGTCCGCGATCTGGTCAAGCGTCGGCAGGCGAACCCACTCAGGGCGCGTGCGCACGGGCGGATCGGCGGGCGACGGACTCATCATGGCGGGCGCCGCCCCTGCCGGGGAGACGGCGACGGCGATGGCGGCGATGGCGGCAAGCAGCACGGTTCGGGTCCGGATCAGCGATCAGAAGCCTGATCCTAACTCCCGCCGCCAAAAAAAGAGCGCCCCGTCCGCGAAGACGGGGCGCCAAGTCGATCCAGGGTGCTCGACTGGATGTCGGGATGTCGCCGCGCGGGGGGACGCGCGGCGCGGCCTCAGGCCGTCAGGCCGGCGCAGGCGCTGGCGATCTCGCGGGCGATCTCGGCCTTGCCGCCCGGACCATTGGCCCGGCGGGCCGTGCGGACGGCGGCCTTGCGAGCCGTGTTGGCGCGGTCGATGACCATGCCCAGGCGACCGGAGCGGTTGGCGCTGAGCACCGCGTCGATGCCGGCGGTGTCGGCGCCCTGCATCAGGCCCCGGCACTTGGCGGCGGCGATGAACTGGGTGTCGGTGAGACGCTCCTGGGCGAAGGCGGCGGTCGCCGAAGCGGCGGTGGCGAGGATGACGGCGGCGGTGAGAATACGCATGGGGAAGCTCCCTTTCCCTTGGTTGAACCTGACCGTGGTGATGCGCCCCAAAGTTGCCAACTTCAAATTACATGTCGGAAATATATGAGCAATTACAGTGATTTAATATGACGCAGCCGTAACGAAATGGCCGAAATTTAATCCCGCGCGCTGCATCCGGACGGGCCGTCTCGCGCCTCGCGCCGGACGGCCCGGCGGTGAAAAAAGAACGGCGCCCCGCCGGGGGAGACGGGGCGCCGGGGGCTTCGGGTCTTACGCCAGGGGGCTGGCGGCGTCAGACTCCGAACCTGTCGCAGTCGGCGGCCAGGGCGGCCTGGGCGGCGGCGGCGTCGGTGCGCGCCAGGCGGGCGGCGTCGGTCTGCGCGCCCCAGGCCCGCTCGATGACGAAGTCGGCGCGGCCGCGCTTCTGGGCCTTCACGGCCACAGCAAGCTTCTCGGCGAAATCGCCGCTGGCCAGGCCCCGGCAGCGGGACAGCTGGACAAACTGGGCGTCGCTCAGTCGAGCGTCGGCGGCGAAGGCGGTGGCCGAACCGGTGGCGGCGGCGAGCGCCAGGGCGGCAATGGCAAGAATACGCATGATCGTCTCTCCGTCTCCCTGATTGGATGCCCGCTGATGATGCTTGTCCTCACATGTATTCGCAAATTAATTACATGCAAGAATCTGATCATTACACGCCGTTCATGATTTCCGGCGCGCAATAAACATGGCGAAAACAAGACACGCCGTCGTCGAACATCACGGCTTGAATCGGGAGACCGTGGCGACGATGCTGGCGCGATGATCCAGGAACCCATTACCGGCAAGGTCCAGCTGCGCATGGACGCCGCCGCGCTGAACGCCTTTCTTCAGCGCGCCTTTCCCGAAGCCGACCCCGAGCAGATGGCGCGGGTCACGTCCGTGGCCCCCGGCCGGGTCATGCTGACCCTGCCCACGGCCAGCCGGAACCTGCGTCCCGGCGGCGTGGTCTCCGGCCCCACGCTGATGAGCATGGCGGACACGGCGGCCTACGCCCTGGTGCTGGCGCACATCGGCGAGGTGGCCATGGCGGTCACCACCTCCCTGACCATCCACTTCCTGCGGCCGTGCAAGCCGGGCGTGCTGTACGCCGAGGCCGACCTTTTGCGACTTGGCCGGCGCATCGCCACCTGCGACATATCCCTGTGGACCGAGGGGCGCGACAAGCTCGCCGCCAAGGCCACCGTCGCCTACGCCATCCCGGAGCCCGCCGCCGCATGAGCCTGTCCGACGCGCCGCCCAAGGCCATCGCCACCCCCTGCGTGAAGGTCTGCATCGTCGACCCGGAAAGCGGTCTCTGCCTCGGCTGCCAGCGCACGCTGATGGAGATCGCCGGCTGGGCGCGACTGGACGACGACGCCCGCGACAAGCTGATGGTCGAGCTGCCCGGCCGCCGGTCGCTGATCCGGCCGGAGAAGCTGGGGCTGGCTTAGCCAGGGACATCTACCGCAGGTACGTGTCCCCGGCCCTCCCCGCCTTCACGGATTGCAAACCCCCATACCGCTACAGTCCCCGCTGAAGGGGCGAGAAACGCCCTCGACTGAGCCATTATGGCGGGGTGTCTTTGAGATGATCAGGTTCGTCGCGATCGCCGCGATCGGCGCGCTGTCCGCGGTCGGAGCCGCGCGCGCCGTCGTGAGCATGGATCCCGCGCAGTTCAACGCCGCGCCGCGCGCCGACCTGGCCGTCCAGGCCGCCACCGCGACGGCGCCGGCCGCGCAGCCGGCCTCGATCCGCAAGTCGGCCGACGGCCACTACTGGGCCGAGGCCAGGGTCGACGGCAAGGCCGTGCGCTTCCTCGTCGACACCGGCGCCACGGCCGTCTCCCTGACGCTGGAGGACGCCCGGCGCCTCGGCATCGACACTGGCCGGCTGGACTATGTCTATGACGTGATCACCGCCGACGGCAGAACCCGCGCCGCCTCGGTCAAGCTGGCCGCCATCTCGATCGCCGGCGCCCGGGTGGAGAACGTCGACGCCCTGGTCATCGAGAAGGGCCTCAACGCCTCCCTGCTCGGCATGAGCTATCTCGGCCGCCTGCGCTCGTTCGAGGCCACCCAGACCGCCCTGATCCTCAAGCCCTGAGACCATCCGGCCAATCGCGCCTTGAGCCGGACGCCGTCTGGCCGTTCTATGCGCGGATGTCCGCCAGTCTCGAATCCCTGCTCGCCCGGGCCGCCCATCTGCGTCGCGCGGGCCAGACGGCGGACGCGGCCGCCGCCTATGAGCAGTTGCTGGCGCAACACCCCGACCTGCCCGACAGCTGGTACAATCTGGCCCTGCTGCAACGCAGGCTCGGTCGGCCGGAAGCGGCGCTCGCCTCCTACGGCCAGGCCCTGGCGCGGGGCGTCAGCGACCCGGAGGAGGTCCACCTCAACCGCGCGGTGATCCTGGCGGACGACCTGCGGCGCGAGGCCGACGCCGAGCGTGAACTGGCCGCGGCCCTGACGTTGAATCCGCGCTACATTCCAGCGCTGCTGAACCTCGGCAACCTGCATGAGGACCACGGCCGGCGGTCCGAGGCCCTGGCCAGCTACGAGCGTATCCTCGCCCTTGATCCGGCCCATCCCGACGCGCTGGCCAGGGCCGCCGGCGTGCGTATCCCCTCGGGGCCGGA
>CANJYY010000030.1 GCA_947479185.1 Caulobacteraceae bacterium | reverse complement strand
GGCCCTCTACGCGTTCGAGCAGGATAACTTTCATCGGTCCGGTTCCCTTACTTCACGACGTAGGGGAGCAGGGCGAGGAAGCGGGCGCGCTTGATGGCGCGGGCCAGCTCACGCTGCTTCTTGGCCGAGACGGCGGTGATGCGCGACGGGACGATCTTGCCGCGCTCGGAGACGTAACGCTGCAGCAGCTTGACGTCCTTGTAGTCGATCTTCGGCGCGTTGGCGCCCGAGAACGGGCACACCTTGCGGCGACGATAGAAGGGGCGACGGGCGCCGGCGGCGGCCGGAGCCGCGGCGGGGGCGTCGCCTTCGGGCGAGATATCGGTGTCAGACATGATCTGTTTCTCCCTTACGCCGGCACGAAGTCGTCGCGGGGACGATCGCCACGGTCGGGACGGTCGCCACGTTCAGGGCGATCGGGGCGGTCGCTGCGATCGCGATCGCGGCGGGCGAGAACCGGCGACAGTTCCAGGTCGAGTTCCTCGACGCGGACGGTCATGTAGCGCAGCACGTCTTCGTTGATCGACAGCTGGCGTTCCATTTCCTTAACGGCAGCCGGCGGAGCGTCGACGGCCATCAGGGAATAGTGACCCTTGCGGTTCTTCTTGATGCGGAAGGTGAGGTTACGCAGGCCCCAGTACTCGATCTTGGCGATATGGCCGCCAAGGCTTTCGATCAGGGCCTTCATGTCCTCGTTGAGTTGCTCAGCCTGTTGGGGCGAGATGTCTTGCCGTGCGATGAGCACGTGTTCGTATAGCGCCATAATTTCCTTCTTCCGTTTGGAAGGCGGCGCGACCTCGGGCGGAAGCTCCCGGGGTCACGATGGGTCTGTTCGCGGCGGCCGGGAGTTTCCCGACCTGAAAGGCTCCGCGAGAGACCGCCTTCCGTGAAGGGCGCGCTAGTAAGCGAGATTGGCCGGAAAGGCAAGCGTGGGCGAGGGCCGGCCCGTCTTCCGGAGGGTCCGCGACGGGCGGGGGCCTGAGTCGCAGATGCGCGCCGCGCGGCAAAAGCAACGGCGACTTGACGTACCTCAAGGGGCGTTCGCCTCCGCGGCCTAGGGTCGGCGCGACGGGAGATCGCCATGAGTGCTGCTGGACCCCTGGATGGACGTGTGACGCCCGCCCCGGACTACATCCGCTGGTTCGACAGCCTTGGGCTGGACGACATTCCGCTCGTCGGTGGCAAGACCGCCTCGCTGGGCGAACTCTACCGCCTGTTGGCGACGGCCAAGGTCGGTATGCCGAACGGCTTCGCGATCACGGCCCGGGCCTATCGGGACGCGCTCGGCGCAGCGGGCGCCCTGGAACCGTTGCGGTCTCTGCTCGCCGGGCTCGACATCACCGATGTGCAGGACCTCGCCCGGCGCGCCGAAGCGGCCCGGGCCATCGTCTACGCGGCGACCGGCGGCGACGCGCTGCGGCGGGGGATCAGCGCGGCCTTCCGCACGTTGAGAGCCCAGTACGGACCGGGCCTGACGGTGGCGGTCCGAAGCTCCGCCACGGCCGAGGACCTGCCCACCGCCAGCTTCGCCGGCCAGCATGACAGCTTCCTGCACATCCGCGACGAGGCGGGTCTGGTCGAGGCCTGCCGCCGATGCTTCGCCTCGATCTTCACCGACCGGGCCATCGCCTACCGCGTGAACAACGGCTTCGACCACCTGAAGGTCGCCCTGTCGGTGGCGGTGATGAAGATGGTCCGGTCTGACGACGCGGCTAGCGGCGTCGCCTTCACCATCGATACCGAGACGGGCTTTCGCGACGTGGTGTTCATCACCGGCGCCTACGGGCTCGGCGAGAACATCGTCCAGGGCCGGGTCGGCCCCGACGAGTTCTATGTCCACAAGCCGACCCTGAAGCAGGGCTTCCGCGCGGTCCTGCGGCGCTCGCTCGGGACCAAGGAGACCCGGCTGGCCCATCGCCGGGGCGATCCCGCCGGCGCGCTTCACGCGTACCGCACGTCCCGCGCCGAGCGCGCGCGCTACTGCCTGACCGACGACGAGGTGCTCGATCTCGCCGATGTCTGCGTGCGTATCGAGGACCACTATTCGCAGCGGGCCGGGCGACCCACGCCGATGGACATCGAATGGGCCAGGGACGGCGGCGACGGGCGGCTCTACGTGCTGCAGGCCCGGCCGGAGACGGTTTCGGCGCGCCGCGACGCCGTCGCCTTCGAGACCTACCGCCTGACGGGCAAGGGCGTCGCCATCACGTCGGGCAGGGCCGTCGGCGAGAAGATCGCCAGCGGTCGGGTCAGGCTGATCCGCGGCCCGGCTGATCTGAAGGCCTTCCGGCCGGGGGAGGTGCTCGTCGCGCCCTCCACCAGTCCCGACTGGCAGACCGTGATGAAGGTCGCCGGCGCGATCATCACCGATCAGGGCGGTCGCACCTGCCACGCGGCGATCGTGGCGCGCGAACTCGGCGTGCCGGCGGTTGTCGGCACGGGCGACGCGATGGCGCGCCTGACCGCCGGACAGGTGGTCACGGTGTCCTGCGCTGAGGGCGACACGGGCCTTGTCTATGAGGGCGAGGTCCCGTTCGCGGTGGAACGGCTGGCGCTCGCCTCGATTCCCCGCCCGCGAACCGAAATCATGGTCAACCTCGCCCAGCCTGACCTGGCGTTCCGCACAGCCCTGCTGCCGTCGGACGGGGTGGGGCTGGCGCGGCTGGAGTTCATCATCGGCGAGCAGATCGGCATTCACCCGATGGCCGCCGCACATCCGGACCGGGTGAGCTCGGCCAGTGACCGGCAGGCGATCGTCCGTCGGGCGCGGGGCGACGCCTCGCCGCGCGACCACTTCGTGCGGCGGCTGGCCGAAGGCGTGGGGGTTATCGCCGCCGCCTTCCATCCGAGGCCGGTGATCGTGCGGCTGTCGGATTTCAAGACCAACGAATACGCCCGCCTGCTGGGCGGCGCGGCCTTCGAGCCGATCGAGGAAAACCCGATGCTCGGCTTCCGCGGCGCCGCGCGCTACGCCCATCCCCGCTACGCCGATGGTTTCGCGCTCGAATGCGAGGCGCTGCGCCATGTCCGGAACGTCATGGGAATGACCAACCTGAAGATCATGGTCCCGTTCTGCCGACGGGTGGAGGAGGCAGAGCGGGTGCTTGCGGCGATGGCCGCCCACGGCCTCAAGCGTGGGGACAATGGTCTGGAGGTCTTCGTGATGTGCGAGATCCCCAACAACGTCATCCAGATCGACGCCTTCGCCAGTCTGTTCGACGGCTTCTCCATCGGCTCCAACGACCTCACCCAGCTTGTGCTGGGCGTCGATCGCGATTCCGAGGCGGTGGCTTTCGACTTCGACGAGCGGGACCCCGGCGTGCTCGAGATGCTTCGGCTGGCGGTCGAGGGCGCGAAGCGAAACGGTCGCCATGTCGGCATCTGCGGCGAAGCGCCCGCCACCTACCCCGAAATCGCCGCCTTCCTGACGGGGATCGGCATCGACTCCATCAGCGTCAATCCCTCGAGCCTCGCGCGCACCATGACCATCGTCAGCGAGGCGGAAGCCGCGCTCGCCGGCACGGCGCAGGGCAGTGACTGCTAGCCGGCGGCGACAAACCGCGATCGACGTCAGCTGTCCGGCGCGAAAAGGGGGACACGTACTGGCTGTCGCCGGAACATGTCCCCTTCAGTCCTACTTCGGGTGCGTCCGGCGCCAGGCGGTGACGGCTTCCTTCGCCTTGGCGATGTGCGAAACCGGGTCAGTCAGGGCCGTGTAGGCCAGCAGGATCTTGCCGTCCGGGGCGATGACGTAGGTGACGCGGTCCGACAGGGTCGGCTTGAAGGCCAGCACGGCGTCGTAGGCCTTGATGGTTTCCTTGGTCACCCCGGCCACCGGGAAGGCGTCGCGGCATTCTTCCTTGGAGAACTTGGCCAGGTCTTCCACCCGGCCGGCGGTGACGCCAACCACGCTGGCGCCCATGGCGGCGAACTCGGGCGTGGCCACGGCGAACTCGTGCGCCTCGACGGTGCAGCCCGAGGTGTAGGCGGACGGGAAGAAGTACAGGACCACCGGGCCCTTCTTCAGGGCGGTCGACAGCTTGAACGGCGAGGCCTGGCCACCCTTGAAGGCGGTGGTGGTGAAGTCGGGGGCCGTGACGCCGACCTTCAGCGCCGCATAGGCGGGGGCGGCGACGAGGCTCAGGGCGAGGGCGGCGGCGGCGAGGCGTTTCATGATCTTATCTCCCGGTTGCGGGGATAGTTAGAACGTCCCGCGCCTGCGTCCAGTCAGGGTTGCTCGGCGGCCTTGCTGACCAGGGCCGCGCCGTCCCAGCGCCAGTAGGTCTTGCGGCAGTCCTTGCCGTTCAGGCCGCAGTCCTCGGCGCCGCTGAGCGTGACGAACGCCGCAGCGCGCCCGGCCACGTCGAGCCCCCATTCGACGGCCTCGCCTCGCCAGGCGGCGACATGGCCCGCCGGGGTGCTGACAAGGACGATGGTCTGCGGCAGCGGCACGCTGTCGGACCCATCATCGGCATAGGCGCAGGCGTCATAGGGGCCGCCGACGACCCAGTCGGCCTGTCCGTCGGCGTTCAGATCGCCCACGTCCGTCACCAGGGCGTCCTCATAGGGATAGCGCCGGCCGAGCGCCGCGCAGCGCGCCGTGCGCTCCGCCACCGCCGCGCGTACGGGCGCCGGCAGGCTGGCCTCGGGCGGAATGGCCAGCCGCACGGGGCCGCCCGCCAGGAAGGTCTCGCCCCCGGCGCCGGCGCGCGCGGCGAAGCGGCTCGTCGCGTCCGACCAGACATAGCCGCGCGGGCAGGGGTCGACGCCGAACCCGCCGCAGACCGAGCCGTGGAAGTCGACGTCGAGCAGGGTCTTGCCCTTGCTCCGGCGCAGTTTGAACGCGCGCACCTGGGTGTCCATGGCGAGATCCCAGCCGCCGGCCGCATTCGAGACGTAGATGCGGTGACGGCACCCGCCGGTGCCGCAGAAATAGGAGGCGTTGGGCGACTTCTCGAAATCGACCACCCAGTCGCCCACGCCATCATCGTTGATGTCCGCGCGGTGAAACATGCTGGCCGGCGCGACGATGCGGGGCGGGTTGTAACCCGGCTCGTCGTCGTCGGAAGGGGCCAAGGCCGCGTCGATTTCCGCCTGGACCGATTTGCGCACGGCCTCGGGCGGCTGGCTGGCGGCCAGAACCGCCCCGGCCGAGACCAGAGCGGCGGCAAGCCCGAACAGTATCTTCTTCAAGGGGGCCCCGCGGAAACTGGCGATAGCGATCACGTTTCGGGGCGACGCCCCCGACGGCTCCGAACGTCTAGGCCGACGCGCGGTTCCGCCTATGCCCTATACGGGGGGCATGGATCAGAGGCCGGGCTCAACCAGAATCTTCACATTGGACTCCGGATTGCCCAGATCGATGAAAGCCTGGGCGACGCCGTCCAGGCCGACCTTCGCGGTGATCATCGGCTCGACGTTGATCCGCCCTTCGGCGATGTCGGTCAGGGTCTGGGCGAATTCGTCGGGCTGGTAGCCGAGCACGAAGCGCAGATCGAGCTGCTTGTTGATCGCCAGCGACGGCTCGATTTTGTCGGGCTCCATGCAGACGCCGGCGACGATGATCTGGGCCTTGGGCGGACAGCCCTCGATGACGCTCTGCAGCACGCCGGGCGCGCCGACGCATTCAAAGACCACGGGCCGGCCAAAGGTCTGGCCGCCGAACATGGCCGCCTGCATGCCGGCCAGGGTCGAGGGCACGCCAAACTCGGCCCATCGGGTGTGCGGGCCCGTTTCGGCGGGATCGACGACCACGTCCGCGCCCATGGCCTCGGCGGCGGCGCGACGGCGTGGCGAGAAGTCTGCGGCGATGATCGGGCCGTGGCCGCGCATCTTGAGGGCGGCGATGACCGCCAGGCCGACCGGGCCGCAGCCCAGCACCAGGGCGACCGAATTCTTGTCCAGCGCGGCGCTGGCCACGGCGTGCACGCCGACAGCCATCGGCTCGGTCAGGGCGGCGTGGTCGGTCGACAGGCCGTTGGGCACTTCCAGCAGCAGCCCTTCGGTCAGGATCATCCGCTCGGCGAAGCCGCCGACATACTTGTTGGAATAGCCGACGGCGTCGAAGCCCTCCGGGCCCATGTTGACCGGCATGGAGACGACGCGGGTGCCGGCCTTGAAGCGATTGGCGCCGGGGCCGCCCTCGAGCACCTCGGCGCAGAATTCGTGGCCGAAGACGATGTCCTTCTTCGGGTCCATGTCGCCGCCGCCGCCCGCGCGACGGCCCATCTCGACCATGTGATCCAGATAGTGCAGCGCGTGCAGGTCGGAGCCGCAGATGCCGCAGGCGAGGGTCTTGACCCGCACCTGGCCGGGACCGGGATCGCGCTCCTCGATGGTGTCACAGACCAGTTTCCCGGCTCGCCGCACGACTGCGCGCATGGTCTCTCTCCCTTATGTTTTGACGCACGCTAGGCGATAACGCCACGGCAACGCCAGCGGGATTGAAGCGGTCAGAGCAGGCCGGCGGTGATCGCGTCGACGGTCTCGAACATCAGGTCCGGCGTCTGGACCCTCAGGGCCTCCGCCGCGGTGTAGCCCCAGGACACCGCGCCCGTGGCCAGGCCGATCTCGCGGGCGGCGTCGAGGTCGCGGATCTCGTCGCCGATGCTGATCGTCTCGCCCGGCTTGACCCCGAACCGCTTGACCACCTTGCGGAACTTGCTGGCCTTGCCGAACATCGAGGCCCCGCAGTTGAACATGCCAATCAGCTCGCAGAGCTCGGGGCCCAGCACGATGCGGATGTTCTCCTCCGAGTTGGAGCTGACCACCGCCAGCTGGATCCCGGCGCCGTGCAGCGCGCGCAGCATCTCGGGAACGCCGTCGAACATCGCGATCCTGCCGGCGTCGGCGGTCATCAGCTTCTGGAAGTGGGCCGCGATCGCCGGCACCTTCAGCGCCGGCAGCTTGTGGATCTTCATCATCTCCCGCGCGCTGAGATGGCGCAGGGTGTCGAGCTGGCTGCGGTCGATCTTGCGGTAGCCAAATCTGTCCGCCAGCGCGTCCGACGTATCCAGCATCCAGCCGAAGGTGTCGCCGAGCGTGCCGTCGAAGTCGAAGATGACCAGTTTGTACGCGGCCAATGAATTCATCCCGATGCGGATTGGACAAAACCGGAGAGGTTGCCCGTTGTTCCCCTTTCCCCTAACCGTGCGCGCCGGATTCGTCACTTTTTCGGAGAGGACCCCATGAGCCTCGCCTTCATATTTCCCGGCCAGGGCAGCCAGACCGTCGGCATGGGCGCCGAACTCGCCGAGGCGTTCGCCAGCGCCCGCGAAGTGTTCCAGGAAGTCGACGACGCCTTGTCACAGAAGCTTTCGCGGCTGATGCGCGAGGGCCCGGAGGCCGATCTGACCCTGACTGAAAACGCCCAGCCGGCGCTGATGGCGGTCAGTCTGGCGGTCATGCGGGTGCTTGAAAAAGAAATGGGCCTGCCGATCGAAAAGGCCGCTTTCGTCGCCGGTCACTCGCTCGGCGAGTATTCGGCGCTCGCCGCCGCCGGCGCGATCAGCCTGTCGGACACCGCCCGCCTGCTGAAGCTGCGCGGCCAGGCCATGCAGCGCGCCGTGCCGGTGGGGCAGGGGGCGATGGCCTCGCTGATCGGGCCCAAGACCGACGTGGCCCTGGCCGAGGCGGCCGCGGCCGCCGGCGCCGAGGTCGGCGTCTGCGTCGTGGCCAACGACAATAACAACGGCAACGTGGTCATCTCCGGTGACAAGGCCGGCGTCGATCGCGCCATCGAGAAGGCCAAGGAACTCGGCGCCCGCGCCATTCCGCTGAACGTGTCGGCGCCGTTCCACTGCCCGCTGATGCAGCCCGCGGCCGACGAGATGGCCGTGGCGCTGGCCGGCACGACCATCCTGGCGCCGCGCGCGCCGCTGGTGGCCAATGTCACCGCCCGCCCGACGCTGGACCCGGAAGCGATCCGCACGATGCTGGTCGAACAGGTCACCGGCCGGGTCCGCTGGCGCGAGAGCATGATCTGGCTGGCCGGCGAGGGCGGCGTGACCCGCTTCGCCGAGGCCGGCGCCGGCAAGGTGCTGTCGGGCATGGCCAAACGCATCGCGCCGGACGCCGAAGCGACGCCGCTGAACACGCCGGCCGATCTGGAAGCGTTCGCCAAGAGTCTGTGAAACCCTGCGTCCTTCGACACGCGCTTCGCGCTGCTCAGGATGACGTGCATTTGTGCAATCCACTGAACAAGTCATCCTGAGCAGGCCCGGAGGGCCGTGTCGAAGGACGCACGAAAGGAAATGCCAGCCATGTTCGACCTCACCGGCAAGACCGCCCTCGTCACCGGCGCCACGGGCGGCATCGGCGGTTCCATCGCCCGGGCCCTGCATGCCCAGGGCGCGCACGTCGTGCTTTCGGGCACCCGCGAGGCGGCGCTGGAAGTCCTGGCCGCCGAACTGGGCGACCGCACCAGCGCGGTGGCGGCCAATCTGTCGGACTCCGCCAGCGTCGACGGCCTGATCGCCGCCGCCGAGGCCGCGGCGGGCCTGCCGATCGACATCCTCGTCGCCAACGCCGGCATCACCCGCGACGGCCTGATGCTGCGGATGAAGGACGACGACTGGGAACAGGTCATCAAGGTGAACCTCGAGTCCTATTTCCGCCTGTCGCGCGCGGCCCTGAAGGGCATGATGAAGCGCCGCTGGGGCCGGATCATCGGAATCACCTCGGTCGTCGGCGTCACCGGCAACCCCGGCCAGGCCAACTACGCGGCCTCGAAGGCCGGCATGATCGGCTTCTCCAAGGCCCTCGCCCAGGAAGTGGCCACCCGTAACGTGACGGTGAACACCGTCGCTCCCGGCTTCATCGCCAGCCCGATGACCGAGGAGCTGAACGAGGCGCAACGCGCTGCAATCCTTGGCAAAATCCCGGCCGCCCGGCTGGGCTCGGGCGAGGATGTCGCGGCGGCCTGCGTCTATCTCGCCAGCGATGAAGGCGCCTATGTCACCGGTCAGACCTTGCACGTGAACGGCGGCATGGCGATGATCTGACAACCGCATGATCCGACGGCTGGCCGCTGGCCACCCCGAATGGAACATGGTAGCGAAGCCCCGAATTCCGCAGACCGCTTCGGCGGCCGGACAACTAACGACCTAAAGAGGACCAGAACGAATGTCCGACATTCTCGAGCGCGTGCGTAAGATCGTCATCGAGCACCTCGACGCCGATCCCGAAAAGGTCACCGAGAAGGCCAGCTTCATCGACGACCTGGGCGCCGACAGCCTCGACAACGTCGAGCTGGTCATGGCCTTCGAAGAGGAATTCGACATCGAAATCCCCGACGACGCCGCTGAACACATCCAGACGGTCGGCGACGCCGTGAAGTTCATCTCGGAGAAAGTCGGCGGTTGATCCGCTGACCCTTTTCCGGTCGATTCACCGCCGCGCGGTGTCGGGATTCCCCGACGCGCGCGGCGGCTTCGTTTTGAGCTGACCCCGGGCTGAATTCCGGGACGAAGGAGTTGATCCCATGCGGCGTGTCGTCGTCACCGGTCTTGGCCTTCTGACCCCGCTGGGGCAAGGCGTCGAGACGACCTGGAAAGCCATCCTCGCCGGCAAGTCCGGCGCGGGCCGGATCACCACCTTCGATCCCGCAGAGTACGCCTGCCAGGTGGCCTGCGAGATTCCGCGCGTCGACGGACGCGGCGGCGGCGGCCCCGACGTCGAGGGCTCGTTCAACCCCGACAACACGATGGCCCCCAAGGACCAGCGCAAGGTCGACGACTTCATCCTGTACGCCATGGCGGCCGCCGACGAGGCGGTGAAGGACGCCGGCCTGACCGAGGTCGACGAGGAAACCGCGCTGCGCACCGGCGTGATCATCGGCTCAGGCATCGGCGGCCTGGCGACCATCGCCCGCAACGCACTCGAGCTGGCCGAGAAGGGCCCGCGCCGGATCAGCCCGTTCTTCATCCCTTCCGCCCTGATCAACCTGGCGTCCGGTCAGGTGTCGATCCGCTACGGCTTCAAGGGTCCGAACCACTCGGTGGTCACCGCCTGCGCCACCGGCGCCCACGCCATCGGCGACGCGACCCGGCTGATCAAGTACGGCGACGCCGACATCATGATCGCCGGCGGGGCCGAGGCCTCGATCTGCCCGCTGGGCGTCGCCGGCTTCATCGCCTGCCGCGCCATGGCCACCGACTTCAACGACAAGCCCGAGACGGCCTCGCGTCCCTATGACAAGGACCGCGGCGGCTTCGTCATGGGCGAGGGCGCCGGCGTGGTGGTGCTGGAAGAGTACGAGCACGCCAAGGCGCGCGGCGCGACCATCTACGCCGAGGTCGTCGGCTACGGCCTGTCGGGCGACGCCTATCACATCACCGCCCCGTCCGAGGACGGCGACGGCGGCTTCCGCGCCATGACCGCGGCGCTGAAGGACTCCGGCCTGCAGGCCAGCGACATCGACTACGTCAACGCCCACGGCACCTCGACCATGGCCGACGGCCTGGAGCTGGGCGCGGTGACCCGCCTGCTCGGTGATCACGCGAAGAACGTCTCGATGTCCTCGACCAAGTCGATGACCGGACACCTGCTCGGCGCCGCCGGCGCGGTGGAGGGCATCTTCTCGATCCTGGCCATGCGCGACCAGATCGCGCCGCCGACGATCAACCTGGACAACCCCGAGTTCGACACCCCGATCGACCTTGTCCCGCACAAGGCGAAACCGATGGTCATCGATGTCGCCATGTCCAACAGCTTCGGCTTCGGCGGCACGAACGCCTGCGTGATCTTCAAGAAGGCCCCGTGAGCCGCAAAGCGACCCGATCGTCCGGCCTGCCGCTGATGCGCCGCCTGTTCATCATGGCGTCCAGCGCCTTCGCGACCCTGTCGCTGGCGTTGCTGATGGTCGGGGTCTGGGGCGCCTGGAGCTACCAGGGGCCAGGTCCGGCGACGCGCGATGGCCGGCCGGCCGTGGTCATGCTGCGCAAGGGCGCGGGCCTCAACGAGATCGCCGCCTCGCTAGAGCGGGCCGATGTGATCCGCTCCAGCGCCATCTTCATCGCCGCCGCCCAGATGACCGGTGGCGCGCGCCGGCTTAAGGCGGGCGAATACGAGTTTCCGTCGAAGGCCTCGATGGCCCGGGTGCTGGCCGACATCCGCGCCGGCAAGACCATCCGCCATCAGGTGACCATCCCCGAGGGCATCACCTCGGACATGGTCATGGACATCCTCAACAAGGAACCGGCCCTGACCGGCGAGGCGCCGACCCCGCCCGAGGGCGCGGTCCTGCCGGAGACCTACGACTTCCAGCGCGGCGAGGACCGTGCGGCGGTGCTGCAGCGGATGATGGACGCCCGCGACCGGCTGCTGGCGACCCTCTGGGCCAAGCGCAGTCCGGGTCTGCCGATCCGCACGCCCGAGGAGGCGGTGATCCTCGCCTCGATCGTCGAGAAGGAAACCGGCGTCGCCCGCGAGCGGCCGCAGGTCGCCTCGGTGTTCGTCAACCGCCTGCTCAAGGGCATGCGGCTGGAGAGCGATCCGACGATCATCTACGGCATCACCAAGGGCCGGCCGCTCGGCCGCCGCATCCTGCTGTCGGAACTGCAGGCGCCGACGCCGTACAACACCTACGCCATCAACGGCCTGCCGCCGACGCCGATCGCCAACCCCGGCCAGGCCTCGCTGGCCGCCGTGCTCGACCCGCCGTCGACCGACTATATCTTCTTCGTCGCCGACGGCTCGGGCGGCCACGCCTTCGCCGCGACCTACGAGGAACACCAGCGCAACGTCGAGGCGTGGCGCGCCTGGCGCGCCCGGACGGGCAAGTAGGTGGCCCTTTCCGGCATGACCGGGTTCGCCCGGGTCGAAGGGGCCGAAGGGCCCTGGTCCTGGGCCGTCGAGGCCCGCTCGGTCAACGGCCGCAACCTGGAAGTCCGCTTCCGCGGCCCGCCGGGCTTCGAGCACCTGGAAAAGCCTGTCCGTGACGGCGCGCAGACCCGCTTCCAGCGCGGCCAGATGAATGTCGGCCTGCAGGCCAAGCGCGCCGAGTCGACGGTGGCCGTGTCGGTCAATGTCGAGCAGCTGAACCGCTATCTGGCGCTGCTGGAGCCGATGGTCGCGGCGGGCCGGGCCCTGACGCCCTCCGCCGACGGCCTGCTGGCCCTGCGCGGCGTGCTGGAGGCCGTCGACGCCGAGGATGACCCCCAGGTCCGGGCGGCCGTCGAAGCGGCCATGGCGAGCACGCTGCTGGCCGCGCTCGACGCCCTGAAGGCCTCGCGGCTGGCCGAGGGCGCGGCCCTGCTGCCGGTGCTGACCGCGCAGATGAATCGCGTGGCCGACCTGGTGGCCGCGGCCGAGGCCGAGGCCGCCGGCCAGCCGGTGGTGATCCGCGACCGCTTCGCCCGCCGCCTGAAAGAGCTGGCCGGCGAGGCCGCCTCCGAGGAGCGCATCATCCAGGAAGCCGCCGCCCAGGCCGTCAAGGCCGACGTGCGCGAGGAACTCGACCGGCTGACCGCCCATGTCGCCGCCGCGCGCGGCCTGCTGGCTTCGGACTCCGCCGCCGGACGGCGGCTGGACTTCCTGACCCAGGAATTCATGCGGGAAGCGAACACCCTGTGTTCGAAATCGGCCACCCCGGCCTTGACCGCCATCGGCCTCGACCTCAAAGCGGTCATCGAGCAGTTCCGCGAGCAGGTGCAGAATGTCGAGTGAGGAATCCCGGAGAACACGGGGCCTGATGCTGATGATCGTGGCGCCGTCCGGGGTGGGCAAGACCTCGCTGACCCGCCGACTGGTCGCTGATCATTCGGACCTGCACCTGTCGATCTCGGCCACCACGCGCCAGCCGCGTCCGGGCGAGCACGAGGGCCGCGACTACCACTTCGTCGATCGTACCGAGTTCGACCGCATGGTCGAGCAGGACGACTTCCTCGAATGGGCCGAGGTCTATGGCAACCGCTACGGCAGTCCGCGCGGCCCGATCATGGACGCCCTGGCCCGCGGCGAGAGCACCCTGTTCGACATCGACTACCAGGGTGCGATGAAGATCCACGCCCAGGCGCCGGACGACTCGGTGCTGGTCTACATCCTGCCGCCATCGCTGGCGGAAATGAGCCGCCGTCTGCTGGCCCGCTCGCAGGACAGCCAGGAGGTCATCCGCGAACGCATTTCGCGGGCCAAGGACGAGCTGGTTCAGTGGGAGACGTTCGACTACGTGGTCCTCAACGAGGACTTCGACCGGGCCTACGCCGATCTCGCCCACATCTATCACGCCGAACGCCGCAAGGCCTCGCGCAACCTGTGGATCGCGCCGTTCGTCGATGAGTTGCTGGCCGAGGAACTGCCGCAGCTGTAGGGGGCGTGCGTCCTTCGAGACGCTCGCTTGAGGCTCGCTCCTCAGGATGACGTAGAGGGTTGGGCTTCACGTCTGTTCGTCATGGTGAGGAGCGAGGCCTCAGCCGACCCCGGACTGGATCCGGGGCTCGAACCACGCAAGCCCCTACAGCGCCCGCGCCAGTCTCAGGAACCCTTCCACCGGGACCGTCTCGGCCCGCACG
>CANJYY010000029.1 GCA_947479185.1 Caulobacteraceae bacterium | reverse complement strand
CTTCCAGCTGCTGCTCTACCCGGCCACGGCCATGGAGCAGGACACGGCTTCGCGCCGCGACCTGGCCACCGGCCACCTGCTGACCGCCGAGGTGATGGACTGGTTCGGCGACCACTTCGGCGTCAACCGCCATCCCGACCGCAAGCGGGCCGAGCCTAAGTTCGCCGACCTGACCGGCGTCGCGCCGGCGCGGGTGGTCACGGCCGGCTTCGATCCGCTGAAGGATGAGGGCAAGGCCTACGCCGCCGCCATCAACGCCGCCGGCGGCAAGGCGCGGCACGTCGAGTACGCCGCGTTCGTCCACGACTTCTACACGCTGAGTCCGTTCTGCGCGGCCGTGCCTGTGGCGATCGAGGAGACGGCCGCGGCCCTGAAGGCGGGGCTGGGCTGACACCCTGGGTGGTTCGAGACGCGGGCCTGATGGCCCGCTCCTCACCACGACGGGCGTTTGTGCAAGCCACCCCTCTCCGTCATCCTGAGGAGCGAGCATCAGGCGAGCGTCTCGAAGGACGCACAGAGGCTCCGCAGCACAAAGAAAAAGGGCGGCCCGGGTTTCCCCGAGCCGCCCTTCGCTTTTCAGCGATCTCTACGTGACTAGAACTTGCCGCGCAGGGTCAGGCCCACCGTCCGGGGCGCGCCCAGGAAGGTGTCGTAGGTCGAGATGTTGGCGTCCGCCGTCGCGCTGTACGGGTTGGACGTGTCGACCTGGAACGGGCCGTTGAAGGCGACCTGCAGGTAGTCCTGGTCGAACAGGTTGTTCGAGAACAGTTCCACCGACCAGCGCTCGTCCGTAGAGCCGATGCCGATGCGGGCGTTCACGAGGGCGAAGGCTTCCTGGTCCTTGACGGGGTGCAGGTCGGAGCCGGTGTTGTAGCGCGAGGTGTACTTGGCCGAGACGTTGGTGCGGAACACCAGCGAGTCGTTCAGGTCGCGCTCGTAGGTGGCCGAGACCGACGACGACCAGCGCGGCGCGAACGAGACCTGCGAACCCGGCAGGCGGAACACGGCGTTGAAGCGGCTCGGGTCGGTCAGGTCAGCGGCGGTGAAGGTGCCGAACTGGGTTTCGGCGTAGGTCACGCCGCCCTGCAGGGCCAGGCCGTCGATCGGCGTGAACCACACGAAGTCGGCGTCGACGCCCTTGGAGATCACCTCGGGGATCGACTCGACCACGAAGGCCGTGCCGATGAAGGTGTTCAGCTGGAAGTCGGTGTAGTCCTGATAGAAGACGGTCGCGTTCAGCAGCAGCGAGTTGTTGAACCACTTGGTCTTGATCCCGACTTCGTAGGAGTCCGCGAACTCGGCGGCGAAGCTGGTGTCGGACAGGACGGCGAAGTCCAGGCAACCCGTGGCCACGGCGCAGTTGACGGCCGTGTTGAAGGGCAGCGGCGAACCGTTCGGCGTGATCCGGGCGCGGCTGGTGCGGTCGAGGTTGAAGCCGCCCGCCTTGTAGCCCCGCGCGACGGAGGCGTAGGTCATGATGTCTTCGGTGACCTTGTAGGACAGCTTGACCGTCCCGGTGACCTCTTCCTCGCCCTTGTTCTGCTGGAAGGCGCCCAGGGCGTCGAAGTCGTTGTTCTGGGCGTTCAGGCACAGGCCGCCGACGATCGAACGGGCGGTGGCGACACCGGCCAGGCCGGCGATGGAGCCATAGGCCGCTTCACCCTGGTCGCACGAGGCGCCGGTGGTGGAGTAGGTGGTCGTCAGGCTCTTTTCGCTGTTGGTGTAGCGCAGGCCGGCCGTCAGCTTCAGGGCTTCCGTGATCGACCAGGTGTTGTCCGTGAACAGCGCGAACGTGGTGTCCTGCTGCTTGTAGCGGTCATCCGCGCCGGTGCCGGCCTGGTGGATCGCGGCCGAGCTCAGGCCGATCAGAGCCGGAACGCCGCCCAGAACGCGCGTGTCGAAGTAGGCGTAGAAGTCCTGGCCGTACTTCAGCACCGAACGCGACTCGAGATCTTCCTTGGCGTAGAAGGCGCCGACCAGCCAGTCGAAGCTGTCCGTCGCGCCGGCGAGCCGGAATTCCTGCGAGACCTGGCCGAACTCGGTGAAGTTCGTGCCGTCGTTCGGGCGGTAGGCGATGTCGGCGGCGCTGAAGTCAGAATCCTGACCGGTTTCGGCGCGCCAGTTCCGCCAGGCGGTGATCGAGGTCAGGGTGACCGCGTCATTGATTTCCCAGTCGGCCTGGGCCGAGAAGCCCGTGTCGACGATGTACTGGCCGGTGTCGCGGTTGGCGTAGGCCGAACGGCTGAACGGGGTTTCGGTCGTGGCGATCGAGCCCGGACGGACCGCGTTGATGAAGTTGGCGCGCGAGTTGACCGCGTTGCCGACCGACAGCTGGGTCGCGAGGCAGCAGGATTCATCGCGCGAGGTGTAGTCGCCGATGATCCGGACGGTGAGGGCGTCGTTGGGAACGATCAGCATCTGGCCGCGGATGGTCCAGAAGTCCTGGTTCACGTCGTCCTTCTGGGTGCGCGGGCCGGCGGTGCCGGTGACCACGTCCAGGTAGCCGTCGCGCTGGCGCGCGGCCATGAACAGACGGCCGGCGACGGTGTCGTCGCCCGTCAGGGGGCCGGTGACCGAGGCCGAGACGCCGCGGGCGCCGTAGTCGCCGACGGTGACTTCGCCCTGGGCGCCGAAGTTGAACGACGGGGCGACCGACAGGATGTTGATGACGCCGGCCGAGGTGTTCTTGCCGAACAGCGTGCCCTGCGGACCCTTCAGCACTTCGACGCGCTGCAGTTCACCGAGGTCGCCGAACGAAACGCCGTTGCGCGGGCGATAGACGCCGTCGATCACGACGCCGACCGAGGATTCCAGACCGGGGTTGTCGCCGACGGTGCCGACGCCGCGGATGCGGGCGGTGGTGACGGTTTCGTTGGAGGTCGAGGTGACCGTCAGGCCCGGGGTCAGGATCGTCAGATCCTTGATGTCCTTGACGCCCGCGTCCTGCATCAGCTGGCCGCTGACAGCGGTGACCACGACCGGCACGTCCTGCAGGCTCTGCTCACGCTTGGTGGCGGTGACGATGATCGCGTCGACCGTGGACGGCTGCTGGTCCTGGGCATAGGCGGCGCCGGCGAAAAGGGCCGAGAGCACGGCGGCAGAAGCCGACGCGCGGAGCAGTTGTGAAAAGCGCATTTCCTGTCCTGTAGTTTTTTGGCGCGGGTCGGGGAGGAACCGCGCGGATTGAGACGCCTCTGGGGACCTGACGGTCCCGTCAAAGTTGACGGCGTCACCTACGGTAACCCGGGAAGCCTGCACAAGCGTCAATCCCTTGCCAGCAAGGGATAATGGTCGCTTCGTGTCTGTCGTGTGACAGCACAGGTGTCAAAAAGCGGCGTTCGCCCGCTTTGACACGGACGGTTGCGCCAGCCGCAGCGTCAAAACGCCCGCCAGGGCGGAAATCAGCGAACCGGCGACCACGCCCAGCTGGACCTGCGAGGCGGCCGCGCCGTCGTGGAAGGCCAGGCCGCCGATGAACAGGCTCATGGTGAAGCCCACGCCACAGAGCATCGACACCCCAAGGATCTGCGTCCAGGTCGCGCCGCTCGGCCGTTGGCCCAGTTTCAGCGCGCAGACCAGGGCCGTCGCGCCGAGCACGCCGACGGGCTTGCCGAGCACCAGACCGGCGGCGATGCCGAGCGGCAGGGGCGCCAGCAGCCCCCCGGCCGGGAAGGCGTCGAAGGCGAAGCCGGCCGCGACGAAGGCGAAGAACGGCAGCACGCCGTAGGCGACATAGGGGTGCAGTGCCTCCATGTAGCGTTTCAGCTGCCCGTGCTCACCGGGCCTGTGACCGCTGACGGGCACGGTCATGGCGGCGGCGACGCCGGCGAGCGAGGTGTTCACGCCCGACTTGAGGGTGAAGGCCCAGACCGCCAGGAAGACCAGGGCGAACAGCACGGTCGGGTCGGCCTTCCAGCGGCCGATCCAGACCAGCACGGCCAGGCCTGCGCCCGCGCCAGCCAGCGCCGCCAGATCGATCTGTGCGCTGAACAGGATGGCGATCAGCGCCACGGCCCCCAGATCGTCGGCGATGGCCAGCGTCAGCAGGAAGATCCGCAGCGAGGCCGGCAGCCGGGGTGCGGCGATGGCCAGGGCCGCCAGGGCGAAGGCGATGTCGGTCGCGGTCGGGATCGGCCAGCCGCGCGGGGATCCGCCGTCGCCGAGATTGAACGCCAGGAACACCAGCGCCGGAACCAGCATCCCGCCCAGCGCCGCGAACACCGGCGTCGCCAGTTTGCGCGGGTTGGACAGCTCGCCCTTGAGCACCTCGTATTTGATCTCAAGGCCGACGACGAAGAAGAACACGGCCATCAGGCCGTCCTTGGTCCATTTGAGAACCGACTTCGTTTCCTCCCAGCCGCCGAGCTGCAGGGTGAAGGGCGACTTCACGAAGCCGAAATAGGCCTCACGCAACGGCGAGTTGGCCAGGGCGATGGCCGCCAGCGCCGCAAACGCCAGCACGAGGCCGGAGGCGGCTTCGGTCTTGAGGAAATCGAGCGTGAAACGGCGTGTCATGGCCTCCAGCTACCATGGGGCGAAGGGGCGCCCAATGAAAACCGGACTTGCGCCGGCCGATATCGACGGTCATCTGCGAGGGATGCCCGTCTCTTCAGACTACCGTCCCGATGCCCGTTTCATGCAGCTTGGTCCGGAGTTCTCCGACCCGGTGGCGGCGGCGGACTTCCCGCAGACGATCCTGCGTCACCGCAACCAGCGGGCGGCGGAGACCGTTGGCCTGGGCGCCCTGACGGATGACGAGTGGATCCGCCACTTCGGCCGGTTCGAGCCCCTGCCGGCGGGCCAGCCCGGGCCGCTGGCCATGCGCTATCACGGCCACCAGTTCCGCACCTACAATCCCGACCTCGGCGATGGGCGGGGCTTCCTGTTCGCCCAGCTGCGCGAGACCCCGGGCGCCCGGCTGCTCGACCTGGCCACCAAGGGCTCGGGCCAGACGCCCTGGTCGCGACGCGGCGATGGCCGTCTGACGCTGAAGGGCGGCGTGCGCGAGGTGCTGGCGGCGACGATGCTGGAGGCGCTCGGCGTGCCGACCAGCCGCTGCTTCTCGCTGATCGAGACGGGTGAGAACCTCGAGCGCAACGACGAGCCCAGCCCTACCCGGTCGGCCGTCATGGTCCGGCTGTCCCACAGCCACATGCGCTTCGGGACGTTCCAGCGGCAGGCCTACCTGGAGCGCGGCGACAACGTCAGCCGGCTCGTGGACCACTGCATCGACGCCTACTATCCCGAACTGGCCGACGCCGCCGACCGGCCCGCGGCCCTGCTGGCCGCGGTCGTCGCCCGCACGGCCCGGCTGGTCGCCCGCTGGATGGCCGCGGGCTTCGTCCACGGCGTGCTCAACACCGACAACATGGTCGTGACCGGCGAGAGCTTCGACTACGGCCCCTGGCGCTTCCTGCCGCGCAATGATCCCAACTTCACCGCCGCCTATTTCGACGAGACCGGCCTCTACAGCTTCGGCCGCCAGCCGGAAGCGGCGTTCTGGAACCTGCAGCAGCTGGCTGGCTGCCTGTCGCTGGTCACGGAGTCCGACGCACTGGTGGCAGCGCTCAACGGCTTCACCCCGGCCTATCGCGAGGCCATGCGCGCGGCGATGCTGGCGCGGCTGGGCCTCCGGTCGCGCGGCCCGGACGCCGACCTCGAGCTGGTCAACGCGGCCTTCCGGGCGCTGGCCGAGGGCGGCGAGCGACTGCGCTGGGAGCCGTTCTTCTTCGACTGGTTCTGCGGCGGGGAAGGCCGCGCGCTGGCCGGCCCCCGCGCCGACCTCTACGGCGGCGAGGCGTTCTTCGCGTTCCGCGCGGCGCTGGCCGACGCCGAAGCCGACCGGCCCGAACGGCTGGACCATCCGATGTTCGCCGCCGCCGAGCCGGAGGAGATGCTGGTCGACGAGGTCGAGACCCTCTGGGCGGCCATCGCCGACCGGGATGACTGGGGTCCGTTCGAGGCCAAGCTGGCGCGCCTGGAACAGGCGCGCCAGGCCTGGGGGCTGGTATAGGGACAGACACCCAACGGCGCCTGTCCCGACTCATCAGCTCATCGTGGGCCGCCGCCCGGCCCAGGGGCGGGCCGTCTCCAGCTGCCCGGCCAGCCGCAGCAGACCGGCGTCATCGCCAGGCCGGCCCATGAACTGGATGCCGATCGGCAGGCCGCCGGCGCTCCAGGCCAGCGGCACGCTCATCGCCGGCTGGCCGGTCAGATTGGCCAGCTGGGTGTTGGTCATGAAGGCGAACAGCCGGTCGGCGTAGCCGCGCAGGTCCAGCGGATCGCCCCGCAGCGCGCCCTTGGGGATCGGCGGCTGGCCCATGGTCGAGCACAGCAGCACGTCGAACGTCTCCTGGGTCTTCGCCATTTCGCGGCCGGCCGCATGGGCCGCCTGCATCGACTGGACGTAGAGCGCGCCGGAAACCTTCTGGCCGCGGCGGTGCATGGCGACGGTGACCGCGTCGATCTCGCCGTCCTCGAGCGGACGACCGCGCCGGGCGATCTCGCCGTCGATCGTGGCGGCGATGTTGGCGGCGATGATCGAACCGGCGCCCTCGCGCATGGCCGGGAAGTCGACGGTCAGGCTGATCTCCTCGACCTCATGGCCGAGTGACGCGCACAACCGGGCCACATCGGCTACCGCTGCGGCGCATTCGGGATCGATCGTCTCGCCGGCGACGCCGCCGGGCAGCACGCCAATGCGCAACCTGCCGGGATCGCGGCCAACCTCGGCGGCGAACGGCGTCGCGGGCGGCTCCAGCCAGTAGGGGTCGCCGCCGACGGGCCGGCAGACCATGTCCAGCAGGGCGGCGCTGTCACGGACCGTGCGCGTCACCGCGTGCTGGATCGAGAACCCGCCCCAGCCCTCGTCGGCCGGCGCGAACGACACCCGGCCGCGGCTGGGCTTCAGGCCGAACAGGCCGCAGCAGGAGGCCGGCATGCGGATCGAGCCGCCCCCGTCGCTGGCGTGGGCCGCCGGCAGGATGCCCGCCGCCACGGCCGCCGCTGACCCGCCGGACGATCCGCCGGGCGTGTGGTCGAGACTCCAGGGATTGTGGGTCGGTCCGAACAGTTCCGGCTCGGTCACCGGCTCCAGCCCGAACTCCGGCGTGTTGGTCTTGCCGAAGATCACCAGCCCGGCCTGGCGGTAGGCCGTGACGATGGCGCTGTCGGCGGCGGCGACGTTGTCCCTGAACAGCCGCGAGCCGCTGGTGGTCGGCGTGCCGGCGACCTGGGCGCTGATGTCCTTGATCAGCCACGGCACGCCGCCGAGCGGGCCGTCAGGCGTTCCGGCCGCGACCTGCGCCCGGGCCTGGTCCTCCAGCGACAGGATGATGGCGTTGAGGGTCGGATTGACCGCCTCCGCCCGGGTGAGCGCCGCCTCGAGCACCTCGGCCGCGCTGACCGCCTTCGCTGCGATCAGGGCGGCCAGCCCCGTGGCGTCCTGCGCCTGATAGTCGTCCTGGTTCATCACCGTCTCCCCGCGGTCTGTTTGCCTGATCCGATCACAGACGGCCGGTCCCGCCAAGGACACCGCCGGGCGGAGAGTGATCGCCGATCACTTTATCGGAGACAAACAGTCGTTTGACCGGCACTATGACCTTGGGGAATGACTCTCAATCTCAAGAACAAGGGCGCAGCATGGCGACCGAGCATTTTGACGTGGTGATCGTGGGCGCGGGCCTGTCGGGCGTGGGCGCGGGCTACCACCTGCAGGACAAGGCGCCGGACCGCAGCTACGTGATCCTTGAGGGCCGCGAGAGCATGGGCGGCACCTGGGACCTGTTCCGCTACCCGGGCATCCGCTCGGACTCGGACATGTACACGCTCGGATATTCGTTCCGGCCCTGGACCAACGCAAAGGCCATCGCCGACGGCCCGTCGATCCTGAAGTACGTCAAGGACACCGCCGCCGACTACGGCATCGACAAGCACATCCGCTACGGCTGCATGGTCAAGCGCGCCAGCTGGTCGACGCAGGACGCGGCCTGGACCGTCGAGGTCGAGAAGGGCGGCGAGGCGCTGACCTTCACCTGCAACTTCCTGTTCCTGTGCGGCGGCTACTACAGCTACGTCGAGGGCTACACCCCCGACTGGGCCGGCATGGACAGCTTCAAGGGCGCCATCGTCCATCCGCAGAAGTGGCCGGCCGACCTCGACTACACCGGCAAGAAGGTCGTCGTCATCGGCAGCGGCGCGACCGCCGTGACCCTGGTGCCCGAGATGGCCCGCGACGCCGCCCACGTGACCATGCTGCAGCGCTCGCCGACCTACGTCGTGTCGCGCCCGGCCGAGGACTCGATGGCCAACTGGCTGCGCACCAAGCTGTCGCCGATGGCGGCCTACGGCGTGACGCGCTGGAAGAACGTGCTGCTCAGCATGCTGTTCTACAACATGGCGCGGAAGAACCCGGCGAAGACCAAGGAGCGTCTCGTGGCCATGGTCCGCGAGCAGATGGGCCCGGACTATGACGTCGCGACCCACTTCACCCCCAGCTACAATCCCTGGGACCAGCGCCTGTGCCTGGTGCCGGACGCCGACCTGTTCGAGGCGCTGAAGAGCAACCGCGCCTCGGTCGTCACCGACCACATCGAGAGCTTCACGCCCAAGGGCCTGAAGCTGAAGTCCGGCGCCGAGCTGGAGGCCGACGTCATCGTCACGGCCACCGGCTTGAACCTGCAGGTGTTCAACGGTCTCGAACTGGTCGTCGACGGCCAGGTCATCGAGCCGGCCCAGACGCTCAGCTACAAAGGCATGATGTACAGCGACGTGCCCAACCTGGCCTCGTCGTTCGGCTACACCAACGCGTCCTGGACGCTGAAGTGCGACCTGACCTGCGAGTACGTCGCGCGGCTGCTCAACCACATGAGCCGCACCGGCCAGCGCCAGTGCACGGCGCGCCGCAACGATCCGACGATCCAGGAAGAGCCGTGGCTCGACTTCTCGTCGGGCTACGTCCAGCGCACGATCGGCAAGTTCCCCAAACAGGGCTCGAAGGCCCCGTGGAAGCTGCACCAGAACTACGCCCGCGACCTGATGGCGCTGAAGTTCGGCGCGGTCACCGACGAGGTGATGGTGTTCTCGAATCCGGCCTCCAAAGCGGCGGCGAAGAAGGCCGCCTGATCACGGCGCGGACTTTCGCGGCGGCGTCGAACCTGTCACAAGCCAGGGCGAGGATGGGGAAACCCGCCTCGTCGATCCGCAAATCCGTGACCCGATGACCGATACGCCCCGCCGGCCGATCCTGAGCCTGAAGTTTCCGCCCAAGCCCAAGGTGGCTCCGGTCGCGCCGGTGCGCTGGAAGTGCAAGCCCTGCGGCGCGACGGTCACCCTCACGGGCGACGAGCCGCCGGAGCAGGACATCCGCTGCCCGGCCTGCAACGCGCGTCTGGGCCTTGCCTCCAGCTTCCTCGCCGATCCGCCTCTGATCGAGAAGATCCGCGCCCGCCGCCTGCCGGGCTGACGCAGCCGTTCAGCCGGCGCAGGCGCGCTGGGCCGCTGTCGGCGGCCGCAGCCGCAGGAACAGCCGGTAGAGCCGCTCCAGCCCCGCCAGGACAACCCGGTTTCGCGCCATCAGCCCGAGCGGCCGCAACAGCGGCAGCACTCGCCACATCGCCGCGAAGGCCGCGGCCCCCGACAGCATCGGGCCACCTTCCTCCTGGGCGTGGAAGCGGTTCAGCAGGTCGGCCCGGTCGATCGGACAGGCGCCGTCGCCGGTTCCCACATCGACGAAGGCCACGGCGCTGTCGCGGTCGAGCCGCCGCAACAGCGCCACCTCGCGGCGACACAGCGGGCAGGAGCCGTCAAACCAGACCGTGACCTTGACCATGCCCCGAACCTAGGGCGTCCGGAGGCGGGTGCAAGCGGGGTCAGGCCGTCGCCGCGCGGGCGCCGGAGGCCTCCACGCGGGCGCCGGGGAAGATGCGCAGGAAGTTCTCGGCATAGAACTTGTCGCGAATGGCCTCGCTGCGATCGCCCAGCGACGCCTCGAACCGGGCGATGGGATTTCGTCCGCCCTCGATGTGCGGATAGTCGCTGGAGAACAGGTAGAGGTCGGGGTTCGACTGGTCGATGAAATTGCCGACCTCCTCGAACACGAACGGTGTGAAGGCCAGTTGCTGGGTGATCTGCTCGGAGGGAATCCGGCTCAGGCCCTGCAGGTTGGCGTCGTTGCGGCTCCAGTGCTTGACCACCCAGTCGAGCCGCCGCAGCAGTTCGGGGACCCAGCCGGCGCCCAGTTCGACGCTGGCGCCCCGAAGGGTCGGGTGACGCTCCAGCACGCCGTCCAGCACCATCATGGTCAGGAAGGCCTCGGGGCCCTCGTGCAGCAGGGCGACGTCCTTGGTGCGCAGGTTCTCGCCGCCGCCGAGCCAGTCCTTGGTCGGCGGCCGGCCGTTGTTCATCCAGGCCTTGGCCAGCTGCAGCGGCGCGCCGCCGACGTGCAACAGGAAGGGCAGGCCGGCCTCGGCGAGCCGCGCCCAGAACGGATCCAGGTCCACGTGGCCGGGCGACCGGTCGCCGCATGGTCGATGCGGGATCCAGACGGCCTCGAGCCCTGACGCCATTACCTGGTCCAGTTCCGCCATCGCCAGATCCGGATCGTCCAGCGGAATGACGGCGACGCCCATCAGCCGGTCGTCGGCATGGCAGAAGTCGGCCATGTGCCGGTTGTGGGCCCGGGTCGCGCCGTAGCGCAGGCGGGGGTCCAGCTTCGAGCTGGGCGAGAAGGGCATGGCGACGCTGTGCGTGGCGAACACCAGCTGCTTGCGGAAGCCGAGCAGGTCCATGGCCTTCGACCGGTCGCCGCTGTGGAACGCGCCCAGCGCCTGGATTTCCTTGGAGGCCTCGATGAGGCGGTCGCCGAGGGCGATCTGGGCGGCGATATGGTCATCACTATGGCGGCCGCCCTGGGCCATGATCACCGCCACCTCCTCGTCGGTGACGATCGAGGCGGAATAGCTGACCTCCGGAATGTCCTCGCGAAGGGCAGGGTCGGCGTACTTCTTCAGGAAGTCCGGCAGCTCCATGATGTGGCTGTCGGCGTCGTAGAAGGCGCGCGTGGCGGGGGCGTAGGCCATGTCTCTCTCCCGGTCACCCGCCCCGATCCTGCGCCTGGACGGCGGGCGGAGCGTCGTGAAACCGGGAGTATTGACGTCTGGCGCGGCGGTGTCACCCGCCCGCCATCAGGCCGCGTGTTCGACCTTCAGGCTCTCGCGCAGCTCCCGCTTGAGGAACTTGCCGCTGGCGTTGCGCGGCAGGGACTCGTTGAGCAGCCAGACGTAGCGTGGCGCCTTGTGCTTCGCGACCAGGCTGACGCAGTGCTCGCGGATCTGCTCGGCCGACAGCGTCTCGCCGGGCCGCAGGACGATGGCCGCGCCGACCTCCTCGCCCAGGCGGGCGTCGGGCACGCCGAACACGCAGCATTCGGCGATCGCCGGGTGCTGGTGGATCGTCGCCTCGACCTCGGCGCAGTAGATGTTCTCGCCGCCGCGCAGGACCATGTCCTTCTTGCGGTCGACGAGGAAGATAAAGCCCTCCTCGTCGAGCCGCGCCACGTCGCCGGTGTGCAGCCAGCCGTCGGTGATCGATTCGGCGGTGGCGTCGGCCCGGTTGATGTAGCCCTTGATGACCGACGAGCCCTTGACCCACAGTTCGCCGGGCTGGCCGGTCGGCAGGGTGCGCCCCTCGTCGTCGACCACCCTGGCCTCGAAGCTCGGCATCGCCCGGCCGCAGCTGGAGGGCTTGTCGACGAAGAAGTCGCCGCTGATCGAGGTGATGATGCCGCAGGTCTCGGTCATACCGTAGCCGGTGTTGGGCCGGGCGGTGGCTACGGTGCTCTCGATCTTGGCGACCAGGTCCGGCTGGATCTGCGCGCCGCCGCCGCCGACGGTCATCAGGCTCGAGGTATCGTACTTGCCGAAGTCGGGGTGGGTGACCAGTTCGCGGGCCATGACGGGCACGCCGCTGACGCTGCTGATCTTCTCGCGCTCGATCAGCTTCAGCGCCTCGCCGGCGTCCCAGCGGTACATCAGCACCATCTTGCCGCCGCCCGCGGTGGTCGCGTAGGCGCCGCAGTTGTTGGCCGTGACGTGGAACAGCGGCGTGGTCACCAGGGTCGCCGGGATCGGGACCGGCGCGTCCGGGTCGGGCATCACGCCCGTGCCGTGCGCGGTCGCCAGCGCCGTGACCTGGCCGGCGAACATCATGTTGAACAGGTTGCTGACGCAGCCCCGGTGGGTCAGTTGCGCGCCCTTGGGAAAGCCGGTCGTGCCGGAGGTGTAGAAGATGCAGGCGTCCTCGTCCGGGTCGACCTGGATGTCCGGCAGGGTCCCGCCGACGGCCAGAACGTCCGACCAGGGCGTCGCGCCGGCAGGCAGGGGCTCGGTCCGCACGGCCACGAGCGTCGCGCCGCCGAGCATGGCGGGGTCCTCGTTGATCCGGGCGATCCGCTCCTCGTCGGCGAACACCACCTTGGGCGCGGAATCCTTCAGGCCGTAGGCCATCTCCTGCGTCGTCCACCAGGCGTTCATGCCGACCACGGCCACGCCGATGCAGCAGGCGGCCCAGTAGATCAGCATCCATTCGGGATAGTTTCGCATGGCGATGGCCACGCGGTCGCCGGGCTTCACGCCATGGACCAGCATCCAGTTGGCGATCGAGGCGACCTGCTCGTGGGCCTCGCCATAGGTGATGCGTTCGTCCTCGTAGACGAGGTAGTCGCGCTCGGCGAAGGGCAGGGTGGACAGCCAGACCTCGCGCACGCTCGGCGGGGCGTTCTTGAACGCCCGGATCTTCGATCCGCGGACCTCGATCTCCTCGATTTCGAAGGCCGCGCCCGGCGCGGTCAGTTCGGCCCAGGCGTCATTCAGTTCCGCGTAGTGCATCGTGTTTCCATCCCTGTCTTGAATCAGCGCCAGCTTCTGGAGGCCGGCTGCGTGCTGTCGTCATAGCGCCGGAAAAGTCGTCGCGGCGAACTTTCTTGTCAGGTCGCGGCGGCGGCGGCGCGGCTGGCGCTTTCGACCTTCGTCCGGTCGACCAGCTGCAGGGTCGAGGTGGCCTTGGCCAGCACCTTGCCGGCCGGGTCGAGCAGCCGGCCCTCGAAGAAGCAGGTGGTGCGGCCGCGCTTCTCGACCCAGGCCTCGGCGATCACCCGGCCGGGGCGGGCAGGGGCGAAGAAGCTGACCTTCAGCTCCAGCGACATCGGCACGGTGTCGGTCCCGACCATGGCGATGGCCGCATGAGCCATGGCCGCGTCGATCCAGCCGGTGACGAAGCCGCCCTGCACCACGCCGCCCGAATGGCACATGTGCAGGCCGGCCTCGTACTCCAGCACCGCGCGGCCTTCGGGGCTCATCTCGATGCGACGGACCAGGCCGAGCGTGCGGTTCAGGTCATCGGCGCCGGGCGGCTGGGGATCGGCCATGGAGGTTCCTCGCGGTTTCTCCTACCCGTCTAGCCGGTTGCCGCTAGGGCGCCTCAAGGGCGGCGCCGGAAAACGGTTTTCGCTCCTCGCCTACGTAATCTCCCTTAAGCAGTCGACCCGAATTTCGGACCGGTGGCCATCGGCCTAGCCTTGCATCATCAATCTTGGGGTATTGATCATGCTGGCTTCCACGAACACGTCGCGCCCGAACAACTCCGCCTTCAGCGATGCGGCGCCGGGTATCGCGCTGGACGCTCTGGCCCGCTTCGGCGTCCGCGACAGCTACGCCAAGGACGCCGAGATCTATGGCCAGTCCGAGCCGGTGGCGCGCATCTATCGCGT
>CANJYY010000028.1 GCA_947479185.1 Caulobacteraceae bacterium | reverse complement strand
CGGGACCGCCTGCGCGCCCTGATCGGCCACGACGAGGATTTCGAGACCCTCAACGCCGCCCTGTGCGACGGCATCGCCGACGGCTCGATCGACCCGCTCGACCCGGCCGTGATCGCGCACATGAAGGCCAGCATCATCGACCAGGTGCGCATCGACCAGCCACAGTACGCCGGTCTGAAGACCCTGACGGCCTAGACCGCGCGGGGTCAGGCGACTGGCCCTCAGTCGATCCGGTTCACCGGCGAGGTCTTGACCGGAACCGACTGTGTGATCGGCGGCGCGGCGCGCCCGTACATCTGGCGGCCCATCAGGGTCGATACCCGCGCCTGGGCATCGGCTTCCAGATCGGCATAGAACAGGTTGAACGGCGCGACCTTCAGCCGGTCGGCCCAGCCGCGCGCGGGTCGGAAGGCCGATGACTTCGGCTTCGAGACATCCAGGAAGCCCGCGATGCAGCGGGTCTCAACCTCGCGCTTGAGGAACGGCGGCCGCACGCCCCAGCCCATGCCGGTCGCGCTCGCCGCGCCGAGACTTTCCCGGGCGACGACCGGCTCGTCGGTCCGGGCGCCGTTCAGCGGGTTGACGCAGAGGGCCGGGCGAATCCCGAGTTCGACCAGGTTTCCCTCCGTGTCCCAGACCAGTGACCGGTCCTGCGTCCGCTTGCGGTCGCCATCGCGCGGCGTGGCCCAGGCGACGACGCAGCCGGCCTCGCGGCGGCCGGCGCAGGCGGGCGCCAGGGCGGCGGGGGCGAAATCGGCCGCCGGCACGACGGTCTCGATCAGATAGACGCCGGCCAGCCGCGCGCGCAGCGCCGGGACCGGCGCGATCTCCTCCCGCAGCAGCCGTTCCGCCAGCAGGCCGCCCTGCTCGACCCCCACCAGGACCAGCGGACGACCGCTGTCATGGCGGGCCAGATAGGTGCGGAAGGCCGCGCGGACATCGGTGTAGGCGAAGGCCCGGGCGGCCCGGGCGTCCTCACGCATGGTCAGCTGCGAATAGAGGCTGGCCTGGCGATAGCGCGGCGCGATGATCCGCCCGACCCGGGCGAAAGGCCCGGCGTAGTTGGGCAGCATGACCCGGTCGAGCATCCGCGCCGCCTCCGGGTCGCGGAGCGGCGCGTTCCAGTCATCGCCGCCGTTGAAGGTGGTCGGGTGGATGAAGAAGACGTCGGCCGGCAGCCCGCTCGCGGGCGGGGCGTCGATCGGCAGCACCCAGGCCCGCGGGTCAGCGTAGTCGGGCGCCGGCGGCGGCGTGTAGGTCTGGAACGGAATCCTCGGGTCCAGCGCGGTGCGCAGGATATCGACCCGGAAGGCGAACGCCGCCACGGCCAGCAGAACCGCGAACGCCGCGACGCCCAGCGCAATCCAGCGTTTGAAGCCCTTCAGTCCCGCCATGGTGAGAGGGTTACACGAGGACCGGGCGGTCCGTAAACGCCGGACGCGCCCCGACCGGCCTAGCGGTAAGGATCGCTGGTGTTGAGATACCCGCCGACATAGTCGGCGATGCCGTCTTCCAGCGGCGTCATCTGGCCTGCGTAGCCCGCGTCACGCAGGCGATCCATCTTCGCCTCGGTGAAATACTGGTACTTGTCGCGGATCGAGGTCGGCATCGGGATGTAGTCGATCTGCGGCTCGCGGCCGGCGGCCCTGAACACGTTCTCGGCCATGTCCTTGAACGAGCGGGCCTTTCCCGAGCCCAGATTGTAGATGCCGTTGACCTGTTCGTTCTGGCTCAGCCACTGCACCACGTCGGCGACGTCGCGGACGTAGACGAAGTCGCGCAGCTGGCCGCCGTCGGCGTAGTCAGGATTGTGCGACTTGAAGAGCTGCACTGACCGGCCGTCCTTCACATGCGGCCAGATCTGCGAGGCGACCGACTTCATCGACGCCTTGTGCTCCTCGTTGGGGCCGTAGACGTTGAAGAACTTCAGCCCCACCCACTGCGCCGGCGCGTAGTCACGAGCGGCCTGGCGGGCGGCGAACAGGTCGAACAGCGCCTTGGACCAGCCATAGGTGTTGAGCGGCCGAAGCGCCTTGAGGCTTTCGATGTCGTCGCGGTCCTCGAAGCCCTGGGCGCCATCGCCGTAGGTCGCCGCCGAGGAGGCGTAGATCAGCCGGCGCTGGCGGTCCGCGCACCAGCGGAACAGGTCGCGCGACAGGCCGAAGTTCTGATGGATGATCTTGTCGGCGTCCGGCTCGGTGGTCGAGCTGATCGCGCCCATGTGGACGACCAGCGCCACGTCCTGCCAGCGCTTCTCCAGCCACTCCATCATGTTCTCGGGGGCCACGAAGTCGCCGATCGGATGCTTGGCCAGGTTCTTCCACTTGCCGAGGTCAGCCTCGTGCAGCCAGTCGCAGGCCACGAGATCCAGCGAGGGATCCTCGGCCAGCCTGGCGATGATGTTGGAGCCGATAAAGCCGGCCCCGCCGGTGACGAAGATGATGCGGCGGCTCATGGAACTCAGGCTTTCTCGATCATGCGGGCGATGGCGGCGGTGGTGGAATAGCCCTCGACTATGGCGGCGAGTTTGACCTCGCCCCCCCAGGAGGCGACCAGGTCGTGACCAACCACGCCTTCGACGGTGTAATCGGCGCCCTTGATCAGGACGTCGGGCCGGGCGGCCCTGATCAGCTCGACCGGCGTGTCCTCGTCGAACGGCGCGACCAGGTCGACCGAGCCCAGGCCCGCCAGCACAAGGGCGCGGGATTCCAGGTCATTGACCGGCCGCCCCTCGCCCTTCAGGGCGCGGACCGAACGGTCGCTGTTGACCCCCACGATCAGCCGGTCGCACCAGGACCGCGCCTGGGCCAGATAGGCGACATGGCCCTTGTGCAGGATATCGAAGCAGCCGTTGGTGAATCCGACCTTCAGCCCCTGGGCGCGCCAGGCGGCGGCCTTCGCGGCCATCTGGGCGGGCAGCACCACCTTGGCCTCGGCCGGCGCCATGTGGGCGACGATCTCGGCCTCGATCAGGTCCTGCGGCGTGGCCACCGCCGTGCCGGCCTTGCCGACGACGACGCCGGACGCCAGCAGCGCGAACGTCACGGCGTCTTCCGGACGGGCCCCGGAGGCCAGCGCCAGGCCGAGCGCGGCCAGCGCCGTGTCGCCCGCGCCCGAGACGTCGAACACCTCGCGCGGCCGTCCCGGGAAGTGACGCACCGGCTCCCCGCGAACGGCCAGGCTCATGCCCTTGGCGGCGCGCGTGACCAGCACGGCCTTCGCTTCTGACATGTCCAGCGCCCGCGACAGGGCCGCCTCGACCTGGTCATTGGTCTCGGTCGGCATGTCGGTGGCGGCGGCCAGTTCGGTGGCGTTCGGCTTGACGATGTCGGCCGCGCCATAGCGGGCGAAGCTGCGGGCCTTGGAATCGACGATGAGGATGGCGCCCGAGGCCCTGGCGGCGGCCAGGCAGGCCTCGATGACGGCAGGCGTCACCGCGCCCTTGCCGTAGTCCGACAGCAGGATGGCCCCGGCCTCGCCGGCGGCATGGCGCACGGCCGTCACCAGCCGGGCCTCGACGTCCTTGCCGGCCGGACGGGCGTCTTCGGAATCCACGCGCAGCAGCTGCTGGCCGGCGGCGACGTAGCGGGTCTTGACGGTGGTCGGCCGGCCGCGGTCGGCGACCAGATGGCCCTCCATGCCCGGCTCGGCGCCGATCAGACCGAGCGCCTCGGTGGCGGCGGCGTCATCGCCGATCACGCCGGTCAGCGCCGCCAGCCCGCCCAGGGCCGCGACGTTGCGGGCCACATTGCCGGCGCCGCCCAGCATGGTTGTCTCGCGCCCCCGCGCCAGCACGGGTACGGGCGCCTCGGGCGAGGTACGGTTGACGTCGCCATAGACGAACCGGTCGATCATCACGTCGCCGACGCAGGCGACGCGCACGCCGGAAACAGCGGTCAGCAGTGACTGTAGGGAAGCCAGATCCATAACGTCAGGGTGTGAGCGTTGACGTGGGGGTGGTCAAGACGGTGCGCGTCTCAACCGTCCTGTGATCCGACGCGCGCGCGTCGGCGTACAGCTTCCGTGACCCAGCCAGCCAACCCGCACCTGACCGACAAGCCCGCCATCCTGTGGCTTCGCCAGGACCTCCGGCTGACCGACAATCCTGCGCTGACCGAAGCCCTGGCGGGCAGTCGCCCGGTCATTCCGGTCTACATTGTCGATGAGAGCGCGGGCGCGCGAACCCTTGGCGGCGCGGCGCTTTGGTGGCTGAACCGGTCGCTGCGGGCCCTGGCCGCCGATCTGGAGGCGCGTGGCTCGCGTCTCATCCTGCGCCGCGGCGACCCGGCCCATCACCTGAACGAGCTCATCGCCACGACCGGCGCCACGGCCGTGTGCTGGAACCGGCTCTATGACAAGCACGCTGTCGCCCGCGACAGCGCGATCAAGTCCGACCTGACGGCAGACGGCGTCTCCGTCATCTCCTGCAACGGGGGACTGCTGAACGAGCCCTGGGCGGTGAAGAACGGCTCGGGCGAGCCCTATCGCGTCTTCACCCCCTACTGGCGGGCGGCCCGGGCCAAGACCGTGGTGGGCCCCGCGCAGCCGGCTCCGGGCAGCCTCCCCGCCCCCGACCGCTGGCCGGACAGCGACAACCTGGCCGACTGGGGCCTGCACCCGACCGCGCCCGACTGGTCGACGGGATTCTCGGACTGGGTCCCCGGCGAGACCGGCGCGGCCGCCCGTCTGGACGCCTTCCTGTCCGGCCCGGTCGCCGGCTACGGCGCAAACCGCGACCTGCCGGGCGTCGAGGGGACTTCGCGCCTGTCGCCCCACCTGCACTTCGGCGAAATCGGCCCGCGCCAGGTCTGGCGCGCCGCACAGGCCGTCATCGCCGCGGGCGACGCGCCCGAAGCCCAGGCCGACAAGTTCCTCGCCGAGCTGGGCTGGCGCGAGTTCAACCACCACATCCTGTTCCACTGGCCGGATCTGCCGACCGCCAACTTCAAGCCGGCCTTCGACGCCTTCCCGTGGCTCGGCGACGACGCCGGCTTCCGCGCCTGGTCCCGTGGCCAGACCGGCTACCCGATCGTCGACGCCGGCATGCGCGAGCTGTGGGCCACCGGCTTCATGCACAACCGCGTGCGGATGATCGTCGCCTCGTTCCTGATCAAGGACCTGATGGTCGACTGGCGCGAGGGCGAGCGCTGGTTCTGGGACACCCTGGTCGACGCCGACATCGCCCAGAACGCGGCCAACTGGCAGTGGGTCGCGGGATCCGGGGCCGACGCCTCGCCGTATTTCCGCATCTTCAACCCGATCACCCAGGGGGAGAAGTTCGATGCCGCCGGCGCCTATGTCCGGCGCTGGGTCCCGGAACTTTCCGGCCTGCCGGACGATGTCCTCCACGCACCGTGGACCGCCACGACCCATGACCTGAACCGAGCGCGCGTCGTGCTCGGCAAGACCTATCCCCGTCCCATCGTCGACCACGCCCGGGCCCGCGACCGCGCGCTTGCCGCCTATTCCGCCGTCAGGAGCGCCGCATGAAGATCGCCGTCATCGGATCCGGCGTCGCCGGCCTCGGCGCCGCCTGGGCGCTGCAAGGCCTGCATGAGCTGGTGGTCTACGAGGCAGACGACCGCCTGGGCGGCCATGCCAACACCGTGACCATCGACTACGCGGGCAAGGCCATCGACGTCGACACCGGCTTCATCGTCTACAACGAGGAAAACTATCCCAACCTGCGCGGCCTGTTCGGCGCGCTCGACGTCGAGACGCGCCTGACGGACATGAGCTTCGCCTGCGCCGGCGGCGGGGTGGAGTGGTCGTCGAACTTTCCGCGCGGCGTCTTCGCCCAGAAGCGCAACCTGCTGCGGCCCGACTTCCTCGGCATGCTCAACGACATTCGCCGGTTCTACGCCGTCGCGCGTTCAGACCTCATGCGCGGCGAATTCGATGATCTGACCCTCAGCGCCTGGCTGCGGCTGCGCCGGTTCGGCGGCGGCTTCCGCGATCGCTTCCTGCTGCCGATGGGCGCGGCCATCTGGTCGACCACCGAGGGCGGCATCGGTGATTTCCCGGCCGAGAGCTTCCTGCGCTTCCTGCAGAACCACGGCCTGCTGCAGTTCAAACCGCCCCAGTGGCGCACGGTCGTCGGCGGCAGCCGCAGCTATGTGCGCAAGATCGGCGACGCGCTGGGGGGCAGCGTTCGTCTGAACGCCAGGGTCCTGGAAGTGCGCCGCACCGACGCCGGCGTGGTGGTCCGCGACAGCCTCGGCGGCGAAGAGCTGTTCGACCAGGTGATCCTGGCCTGCCACGCCCCGGAGGCCCTCGGCATGCTGCAGGACGCCGACGCAGAAGAGCAGGCCCTGCTGGCGGCGATCCGCTACGCGCCCAACCGCGCCTACCTGCATCGCGATCCGGCCCTGATGCCCAGCCGGGAACAGGCCTGGGGCAGCTGGAACTACGTCACCAATTCTGACGGAAACACAGATCCTTACGTCACATACTGGATGAATAATCTGCAGGGTATTGACGCCGCCCGGCCGCTGTTCGTCAGCCTCAACGCGCCCGAGCCCGATCCGGCCCTGACCTTCGGGGCCTGGGACTACGACCACCCACAGTTCGACACCGCCGCCCTCGCCGCCCAGCGCCGGTTCGGCCACATCCAGGGCCGGGGCGGCGTCTGGTACGCCGGCGCCTGGCTGGGCTACGGCTTCCACGAGGACGGCCTGACGTCTGGCGTGAAGGCGGCCCTGGCCCTGGGCGGCCAGGTTCCCTGGGCGTTCGTTGATCACAGGGTGGCCGGTCTTGGCGAGTCGCCGTCGGCGCTGGCGGCGGCCGCGTGACGGCGGCCCTCTATGTCGGCGAGACGGTTCATCACCGCCTTTCGCCGAAGCCGCACAGGTTCCGCTACCGTCTGTTCCAGCTGCTGCTCGACATCGACCGGCTGGACGAGGACCTGGCGGGCCTGAAGATGCTTCGCCGCGGCCGTTTCGGCCTGTTCTCGGTCGATGACCGCGATCACGGCTGGCGCGACGGCCGATCGCTGCGGTCATGGGTCGAGACCCGTCTGGCCGACGCGAACGTCCCGGCCACGGCGCACAACATCCAGCTGCTGACCTTTCCTCGCGTGCTCGGCTTCGTCTTCAATCCGATATCGCTGCTCTACGTGCGCGATGCCGAGGGCGCGCTCGAGGCGGTGATCTACGAGGTCAACAGCACCTTCGGCCAGACCCATGCCTATGTCGCGCCCGCCGCCGGTCATGGCCCTCAGCGCCAGCTCGCCGACAAGCAGTTGTTCGTCTCGCCGTTCTTCGCGGTCGAGGGCTCCTATCGCTTCGACGTCACGCCGCCGACCCGACGGCTCAACCTTTCGATCGTCAAGTCGACCGGGGGGCGGCCGGACTTCACCGCCACGCTGACGATGCGGAGACAGCCGCTTAACGACCGCCGGCTGCTGCGCCTGTTCGTCAGTATGCCGCTCATGACCGTCAAGGTCGTGGCGGCGATCCATTGGGAAGCCCTTCGGCTGTTCCTCAAGGGTATTCCGTTGGTTGGCCGCGCAGCCTCACCTGACGTCGGCGTCAGTCGCGCCCTTCTCTCCACAACTCGCGTCACGGGAAACAATCATGCTACTCTCGCCAGGACGGAAAGGAGCGGCCATGACGTTCACGGACCTGACAAGCAGCGCACACGGTCACGCGCCAGAGGCTCGCGCGCTGCATAGCGCCCCCGCGGTATTCCGGACGGCCGTGCGGATCTGCGCCGACAACTGGCGCGAGGGCAGCCTGACCTGGGTTCTGCCCGACGGAACGGAAGTTCCTTGTCACGGGCGCGTACCGGGCCCGGACGCCCGCCTCATCGTCCAGGACTACCGTTTCATCCGTCGCTGCCTTACCGGCGGCGCGATCGGCTTCGCCGAGGGCTACATGGCGGGCGAATGGGACAGTCCGGACCTGTCGGCCCTGCTGTCCGGGTTCGCGATGAACTTCGATCGGCTTGAGGCGCTGGTCCAGGGCAACCCGATTGTCCGGGCGATCAACTTCGTCAGCCACATGCTGAACCGCAATGACCGCAAGGGCTCGCAGAAGAACATCCACGCCCACTACGACCTGGGCAATCATTTCTATGAGCGCTGGCTCGACCGCACGATGACCTACAGTTCGGCGGTCTACGAGAATCCGGGCGAGCCGCTCGACCTGGCCCAGAGACACAAGTACGCCGCCCTCGCCCGGTCGATGGACCTGCAGTCGGGGCAGACCGTGCTGGAGATCGGCTGCGGCTGGGGCGGCTTCGCCGAATTCGCCGCCGCCGAGGTCGGGGCCAAGGTCACGGGCATCACGATTTCCCGCGAACAGTATGATTTCGCGAAGAAACGGCTGTTCGAGAAGGGCCTGGCCGAGAAGGCCGAGATCCAGCTGATCGACTACCGCGATGTCGACGGCCGCTTCGATCGCGTCGCCTCGATCGAGATGTTCGAGGCCGTCGGCGAGGAATACTGGCCGACCTATTTCCGCAAGATCCACGACGTCCTGTCGCCCGGGGGCCGCGCCGGCCTGCAGATCATCACCATCCGCGACGAGCTGTTCGAGGGCTACCGCCGCCACGCCGACTTCATCCAGAAGTACATTTTCCCGGGCGGCATGCTGCCCAGCGAGACGCGGCTGCGACAGGAAACCGACCGCGCCGGCCTGATCTGGGAACAGGCGCCGGCCTATGGCCAGCACTACGCCGACACCCTGGCTGAATGGGGCCACAGGTTCGAAGCGGCCTGGGACGACATCCGCCGCCTGGGATTCGACGAGCGGTTCCGCAAGATGTGGCGCTACTACCTCGCCTACTGCGAGGCCGGCTTCCGCACGGAACGGACCAATGTCATCCAACTGGGCCTGGCGCGGGCCTGACCTTCCTCCCGAGGATGGCTCCGCTTTCAGTTATTCTGGGGTTGCGATCGGCGCGCGGCGCATGATGTAGGCTGGATCATCGGGCCCGCCGCGGCCGTCGGAATTGTTCGAATGTCCGCTGCCGCCAGCGTCCTCGATCTCATCGGAAACACCCCGCTGCTCCGGCTGAAAGCCGCCAGCGAGGCCACCGGCTGCGAGATTCTCGGCAAGGCCGAGTTCCTCAATCCCGGCCAGTCGATCAAGGATCGCGCGGCGCTGGGCATCATCCGCGACGCCGAGGCGAAGGGCCTGCTGCGGCCGGGCGGGCGGATCGTCGAGGGCACGGCCGGCAACACCGGCATCGGCCTCGCCATGGTCGCCAGCGCGCTCGGCTACAAAACCACCATCGTCATCCCGCGCACCCAGAGCCAGGAGAAGAAGGACGCCATCCGCCTGGCCGGCGCAGAGCTGGTCGAGGTCGACGCGGTCCCCTACTCCAACCCCGACAACTATGTGCGCTATTCCGGCCGGCTGGCGGAAGAGCTGGCGAAGACCGATCCGAACGGGGCCATCTGGGCCAACCAGTTCGACAACGTCGCCAACCGCCAGGCGCATGAGCGCTCGACCGGTCCGGAAATCTGGGAGCAGACGGGCGGCAAGGTGGACGGTTTCATCTGCGCAGTCGGCTCGGGCGGCACCCTGGCCGGCGTGGCCGCGGCCCTGCGGGCCAGGAAGCCGGACATCGCCATCGGCCTGGCCGACCCGGGCGGCGCCGCGCTCTACAGCTACTACACCACCGGCGAGCTGAAGGCCGAGGGGACCTCGATCAGCGAGGGCATCGGCCAGGGCCGCATCACCGCCAACCTGGAAGGCCTAAAGGTCGACCACGCCTATCGCATCGACGACGAGGAGATGCTGCGCATCATTTTCGACCTCGCCGAGCACGAAGGGCTGGTCATGGGCGGGTCAACCGGCGTCAATATCGCGGGCGCCATGCGGCTGGCCCGCGATCTGGGGCCCGGCCATACCATCGTGACCATTTTGTGCGACTACGGTTCGCGCTATCAAAGCAAACTGTTCAATCCGGCGTTCCTCGGGGAACGCGGCCTGCCGGTCCCAGACTGGCTTTAGGGACCCACTGACCGATGGCTGATCCGCTCATTTCCACCGCCTGGCTCGAAGAACATCTCCAGGCGCCCGATGTCCGGATCATCGACGCCAGCTGGTACTTCCCGCAGGAAGAGCGCGACGCGAAGGCGGAGTACGCCCTGGCCCACATCCCGGGCGCGGTGTTCTTCGACATCGACGACATCGCCGACGAGACCTCGCCCCTGCCGCACATGCTGCCCAGCGCGGTGAAGTTCGCCTCGCGCGTCCGCAAGCTGGGTCTCGGCGACGGGACGCGCATGGTGATCTACGACCAATTGGGCCTGCGCTCGGCGGCGCGGGTCTGGTGGACCTTCCGCGCCATGGGTCATCTGGACGTGGTCGTGCTCGACGGCGGCCTGCCCAAGTGGATCGCCGAGGGCCGGCCGATCTCCGACATGCCGGCCCCGCCGCGCGAGCGTCACTTCACCCCCAGGCTCAGCTACGATCTGGTCCGCGACCTGGGCCAGGTGCGCAAGGCGCTGGAAACGGGCCGCGAGCAGGTGGTCGACGCCCGTCCCGCCGGCCGCTTCACCGGCGAGACGCCTGAGCCGCGCGGCGGCCTGCGCGGCGGTCACATGCCGGGCGCGCGCAACGTGCCGGCCAGCGAGCTTCTGGCTCCGGACGGCACTATGAAGTCTGCCGCACAGCTCACTGAAATCTTTGAAAAAGCGGGCGTCGACATCAACAAACCGATCGTCACCAGCTGCGGCTCGGGCATCACCGCCGCGATCCTGGCGCTGGGTCTGGCCCGGCTCGGCAAGGAACGCGCCGCCCTCTACGACGGCTCCTGGACCGAATGGGGCGGCCGCGAGGACGTTCCGGTGGTGACGGGCCCCGCGTAGCTACCGCAGCGGCGGCGAATACAGCAGCCCGGGCTTCGCCGCGGTCCACAGCGCGTTCTGGCCGCGCTCCAGCTTCAGCGCCGATTCCTGCCCGAGATTGCGGTCGAACACCTCGCCATAGGACCCCACGGCCTTGATCGCCCGGAAGGCCCAGGCGTCGTCCAGCCCCAGCATGCCGCCATAGCCGGCATCCCCGCCCAGTAGCCGTCGCACCTCGGGCGCGGTCGACTCCCTGCGCTGGCGATCGACCGTGTCCCGCGTCACGCCTGCCTCTTCGGCCAGAATCAGCGCGTTCAGGGTCCAGCGCACCACGTCGGTCCAGCCGGGATCGCCCTGGCGCACGGCCGGGCCCAGCGGCTCCTTGGAGATCACGTCCGGCAGCAGGACATGGGCGTTCTGGTTGGCCAGGGTCGCCCGGGCCGAGGCCAGGGCCGAGATGTCCGCCGACAGCACGTCGCAGACGCCCCGCTCATAGTCGGCCCGCGCCCGCTCCAGCGTCGGCGCCAGCACCGGCATCCAGTTGATCGACCGGGCGCCGAACCAGTCGCGCAGGTTCAGCTCGCTGGTCGAGCCGGACTGCACGCAGATCTTGGCCCCGGACAGCTCCGAGGCGCTCTGCAGCGTCAGGTCCCGCGGCGCCAGGAAGCCCTGGCCGTCGTAGTAGCTGACCCCGGCGAAATCGACGCCCTCGCCGGCGTCGCGGCTGAAGGTCCAGCTGGTGTTGCGCGACAGCACGTCGACCTGCCCCGCCTTCAGCGCCGCCAGCCGCATGTCGTTGCTCAGGGGCACGAACACCACCCGGTCAGGCGAGCCGACCACCGCCCCCGCCAGCGCCCGGCAGAAGTCGATGTCGAAGCCGGTCCAGCGGCCCTGGCCGTCCTGGTGCGAGAAGCCCGCCAGCTCCGGATTGACGCCGCAGCGCAGCGCGCCGCGCGCCTTGACCGCGGCAAGGGTCCGGCTGGCCGGCGTGGCGGCGCCGGCGGCGTCTGTGACCGGGATCCTGTCCGGCGCGCCCGAAACCGGCGCCTTCCGCTCGCAGGCCGTCGCCGTCAGGGCGAGCAACAGGGCAAGGGCGAGTCGTTTCACGGCGCGGCGTCCTTGATCGGCGGCGCCTCGCCGCCCTATTGGAGAGCACAACCATCGCCTCCCGACGTCGAGACTGGCAAGCCGCATGGACGAAGAAACACGCCTGATCCACGCCGGGGCCGTGGACTCCCTGCGGGCGAAGACCGTCAGCCCGCCGGTGCAGCGCGGCTCGACCGTCCTGCTACCCAATGCGAAGGCGCTCTACGACGGCACCCTGGGCTATGGCCGGGCCGGACTGTCGGCGCAGTTCGCCCTGATGGACGCCCTCGCCGAACTGGAGGGCGCCACGGCGGCTCAGCTCTATCCCTCCGGCCTCGCCGCCGTGACGGCCGCGATCATGGCCGTGCTCAAGGCGGGCGATCACCTGCTGGTCGTCGACACCGTCTATCAGCCGGTGCGCTACTTCTGCGACCGCGTGCTGAGCCGCTTCGGCGTGGCGGTGCAGTACTATGACGCCCGGCTGGACGCGGCCGGCGTGCTGGCCCTGGCCACCCCGGCGACGCGCGCCATCCTGCTCGAATCGCCCGGCTCGCTGAGCTTCGAGATGCAGGACATGGCCGCCCTCGCCGCCGCGGCGCGCGCGCGCGGCATCCTGACCATCGCCGACAACACCTGGGGCGCGGGCCTGCTGGTCAAGCCGCTGGCCCAGGGCGTCGACATCAGCGTCCAGGCCCTGACCAAATACGTCTGCGGCCATTCCGACGTCTTCCTGGGCTCCGTCGCCACGGCCGATCCGGCGACCGGCGCGCTGATCAAGGCCTCGGTCGCCGACCACGGCTGGTCGGTGGCGCCCGACGACGCCTACCAGGCCCTGCGCGGCCTGCGCACGCTCTCCACCCGCCTCGCCCGCCATGGCGAGACCGGCCTGACGGTGGCCCGCTGGCTGGCAGACCAGCCGGAAGTGCTGACCGTCCTGCACCCGGCCCTGCCCGGCGCGCCCGGCCACGCCCTGTGGACGCGCGACTACAGCGGGACCTGCGGCCTGTTCGGCGTCGTGCTGCAACCGGGATCGCCGGCCAGGGTCGAGGCCCTGCTCGACGCGCTGGAGATCTTCGGTCTGGGCTTCTCCTGGGGCGGATTCGAAAGCCTGGCCATCAGCTGCGACCCACAACTGACCTCGCGCACGGTGGCCGTCGACTACGGCGGCCCGCTGATGCGCCTGCACATCGGCCTGGAAGCGCCGGCCGACCTGATCGCCGACCTGCGGCGGGCGCTAGACGCCTACAGCGCCTGACCCGTGGCGACCCCAGCAGGACTCGAACCTGCAACCCCCTGCTTAGAAGGCAGGTGCTCTATCCGGTTGAGCTATGGGGTCTTCGACCGTGGTGTAGCCGCGTTCGGTGGACAGGAGAAGGCGGCGCCGGCGTGCGTGGTTCGACACGCGCTTCGCGCTGCTCACCATGGCGTGGGAGGGGCGCTTCCAAAAATGCACGTCATCCTGAGCAGGGCCGAAGGCCCGTGTCGAAGGACGCACCACGCACCCTTCCCCCGCTAGTGCGTCCAGGACTGCCGGCGGTTGGTGGCGAAGTTGTCGGCGTAGGCCTTGATGATCTTCTTCGGCTCCTTCGGCTCGACGAGCTGGAAGGGGATGCCGTGGCGCTGGGCGTAGGCGACGGCCTCCTCGCGCGTGTCGAAGGTCAGCCGCACCTGGCCGTTCATGTCGGTGGACTGGGTCCAGCCGGTCAGGGGGTCGGTGCGTTTCGCGGACGCCGGTTCGAACTCGAGCAGCCAGTCTCTCGTCTTGGCCTTGCCCGACTGCATGGCGGTCTTGGCGGGACGATAGATGCGCGCGAGCATGCGGGGCCTCCTGCGGTCAGCTCTTCCGTGGTCGGGGCGAGAGGATTCGAACCTCCGACCCTCTGGTCCCAAACCAGATGCGCTACCAGACTGCGCCACACCCCGCGATCACGGAAGCGCTTGCTCTACAAAGCTTCGCCCCCGGTAGCAAACGTATTGCGCGGT
>CANJYY010000027.1 GCA_947479185.1 Caulobacteraceae bacterium | reverse complement strand
CGGGGCCTCGAACACATCGCCGCCGCCGGCAAACCGCAGCGCGGCCCGCGGCATGGTCACCAGCAGGGCCATGCGGGTCTTTGGATTATAAGGCAAAACAGCCGCCGCGCGGCCGTGATCCTCGACATAGCGGTCGTAGGTCGAGCCGTCCGGATTGGTCAGATCAACCAGATGCAGGTCGAGCCACCCCGAATGGACGGTTCTCACCGGCATCTCTGCCGGTGGGAAACCGCCATCTTTTCGGGGTCGTCTCATCTTCTCTATCCCTCTTCTTCAGGGATGGTGCCGCCGGGGGGAATCGAACCCACGACCTCAGCCTTACCAAGGATGCGCTCTACCACTGAGCTACGGCGGCGAAAGACAAGGCGCGCCTGATAGCGAAACCCGGACGGCATGGGAAGGGCTAATCCTGCTTGACGCATCGGTATGTGCAATGCGCTGCTGTCGACATGACCAATACGCCGCAAAAGCCTCCGCCTGGAAACGCCGACCGGGAGGCCAAGCTCGCCCAGGCCCTGCGGGCCAACCTGAGGCGCCGCAAGGCCGCGCCGAAGGATTCGGCCAGGCCGACGGCCAAGACATGACCACCCACCTCGCCAAGACCGCTCGCCTGGCGCCAAAGCCCTACAAGATTTTCAGACGGCTGCGCGCCACGACCCCGCCCCAGGGCGAGCCGTTCGACGTGATCGTCGAAATCTCGGACGCCTTCCCGATCGAGGATACGCATGACTGGGCCTGCGCGCTGCGCATCGTCGGGCTCGACCGGGAACATCAGGCTGAGGACGGACGAGCTTTTTTCGGCGTAGATCCGATGCAGGCGATCGAGCATGCGCTGTTCCTGGCGCACGCCGAACTCGAACTGGCCATTGAGAAATACGGGCTGGAGTGGGCGGACGGCGGTCCCTACACCCCTGCGACGCTGTTCCGGCGTCCAGGCGAGGCCGGGCATCAAGCATAAGTGAGTCTTGCGCGGGGGCTTGCGCCCGCTAGAACCCGGACCTCACATGTGACACGCCGCCGGAGCGACTGGCTGCCGGCGTTTCGAGGGGCCTGAATGGACCGCATCGCCATCATCGGCGGCGCGCGGCTGAATGGAGAAATCCAGATCAGCGGCGCCAAGAATTCCGCCATCAAGCTGATGGCCGCCAGTCTGCTCACCGACGAGCCGCTGCACCTGACCAACATGCCGCGCCTGGCGGACACGCGATTCCTCGGCACCCTGCTGACGCGGCTGGGCACGATGGTCGACGAGCGGGAGGGGCCGGCCGGGTCCGAGACCATTCTGCATACGCCCGAGATCGTCTCCTCGTTCGCACCCTACGATCTGGTCCGTCAGATGCGCGCCAGCTTCAATGTGCTGGGTCCGCTGATCGCCCGCACCGGCCAGGCCAAGGTCAGTCTGCCGGGCGGCTGCGCGATCGGCGGCCGGCCCGTCGACCTGCACCTTCAGGCGCTGGAAGCGCTGGGCGCCAAGATCGAGCTGCACGAGGGCTATGTCTACGCCGCCGCGCCGCGCGGCCTGAAGGGCGCGGAGATCGAGTTCCCGTTCGTGTCTGTCGGCGCGACCGAGCATGCCATGCTGGCGGCTGTTCTGGCGAAGGGCGTCACCGTGCTCAGGACCGCCGCCTGCGAGCCGGAGATCGTCGATCTGGCCGAGTGCCTGAACAAGATGGGCGCCCAGGTCGAGGGCGCTGGCACGTCGACCATCACCATTACCGGCGTCGCCCGGCTGTCCGGCACGACCCACGCGGTGATCACTGACCGCATCGAGGCCGGCACCTACGCCGTCGCCGCGGCCATGGCCGGCGGCGAGGTTCGCCTGACCAACACCCGCGCAGACCTGATCGAGGCTCTTCTACTGAAGATGGAGGAAGCCGGCGCCGGCGTCGAGCGCACCAACGACGGCGTCATCATTCGCCGCAACGGGGCCCGGCTGAAGGCCGTGAACGTGGAGACCGGCGTCTATCCGGGCTTCCCGACCGACCTGCAGGCGCAGTTCATGGCCTTGATGACCCTGGCCGAGGGCGAGAGCGTCATCAGCGAGCGCATCTTCGAAAACCGCATGATGCACGTTCCCGAACTGATCCGCCTGGGCGCCGACATCACCGTCTCCGGCGTCGAGGCCCGCGTGCGCGGCGTCGAGAAGCTGGAAGGGGCGCAGGTCATGGCCACCGACCTGCGCGCCTCGGTCGGCCTCGTCATCGCCGGCCTGGCCGCTGAGGGCGAAACCACCGTCGGCCGGGTCTATCACCTCGACCGCGGCTTCGAGCGGCTGGAAGAGAAGCTCGGCGCCTGCGGCGCCAACGTTCGCCGGATCAAGGGCGACGGGCCCACGGAATCCGAGGACTGACCATGGCCGCGCCCGCGCCGCTCCGCCTGCTGGCCCAGGACGCCGAGGATCTGTCGATCATTTCGGCCGCGCTGCAGGACGCCGTCGCGAAGATCGGCGACATCGCCTTCGAGCCGAAGGCGCGGCGGCTGACGGTGGCGTTCAACCGCTATCGCTGGGAACGCGACGCGCGGACCCATGAGCGGGTGCGGACCGGGCTGCAGCTGGCCGGGGTGCTGGGCGTGCAGAGCCGCAGGCTGCGGCGGGACGCCCGCAGTGCGGTCGTCGAACTGCTGGCGGTGAGCTTCGAGCCGGGCGAGGCGCCGGGTGGGGCGGTTGTGTTCACCTTCGCAGGCGGCGGCGACCTGCGGGTCGAGGTCGAATGCATCGAGGCCGTGCTGGCCGATGTCTCGACGCCCTGGCCCACGCCGCGAACGCCCTCCCACGCGGATTGAAGGAGAAGCCGGCCATGACGCGATCGATGCAAGGGCTGACCGCGCTGTTGCTCGTGACCGTCATCGCCGGCGCGGCTTCGGCCGACCAGACCGACGCGGACCTCTGCCGACTTGAGCGTTCGACACCGCGGGACGCCGTGGATTTCATGCAGCGCTGGGCAGGCTGCGCGCACTGGGGGGGTGAAGAGGCCTATGACGCGGATCGGGCCCGACAGATCCGTCGGGCGGTCCAGGCGCTTCGCTGCGACCGTCTCGATCGGGACGAGGCCGCGCTGAGGCGCAAGTACGCCGGCCGAACCGCCGTGCTCGCCGCGCTCGACACGGGCAAGGACCAAATCGCCTGGCCGGAATGCCCCAGGCGTCAATGAAGGCTTGAGTTTGCGCTGAAAACGGCCATGTAGCCGCCCATGCGCCGTTTCCGTTCCACAGACCCGGATTTCACCGCCGCCTTCAGGGGTTTCCTGAACGAACGGCGCGGATCGCCCGCCGATGTCGACGCCGCCGCCGCCGAGGTGCTGGCCGCGGTGAAGGCCGACGGCCTCAAGGCGGTGCTCGACTACACCCGCAAGTTCGACCGCGTTGACCTGACCGAGGAGACGGTTCGGGTCACGGCGGAGGAGATCGAGGCCGGGGTCGCCGCCTGTGAGCCGGCCGTGCGCGAGGCCATCGCCTTCGCCGCCGCCCGCATCCGCGCCTACCACACCCGCCAGAAGCCCGCCGACCAGCGCTGGACCGATGAGGCCGGCGTCGAGCTGGGCTGGCGCTGGACGCCGCTGGAGGCCGTCGGCGTCTATGTGCCGGGCGGCCGGGCGGCCTATCCCTCGACCGTATTGATGAACGCCGTTCCCGCCCAGGTGGCCGGCGTCGACCGCATCGCCATGGTCACCCCGCCCGGCAAGCTGCAGCCGGCCGTGCTGGCCGCCGCGAAGGAGGCGGGGGTCACGGAGATCTGGCGTATCGGCGGAGCCCAGGCGGTCGCCGCCCTGGCCTGGGGCGCGGGTCCGATCCAGCCGGTCGACAAGATCGTCGGGCCGGGCAACGCCTATGTCACCGCCGCCAAGCGCCGCCTGTACGGCGTGGTCGGCATCGACGCGCTCGCGGGGCCGTCCGAGATCGTCGTGGTCGCCGACGCCGACAACAATCCCGACTGGATCGCCGCCGATCTGCTGTCGCAGGCCGAACACGACCCCGCCGCCCAGTCGATCCTGATCACCGATGACGAGGCCTTCGCCGCCGCCGTCGAGGCGGCCCTCGAGCGCGGCCTGAAAGCCCTGGCCACCGGCGAGGACGCCGCGGCCTCGTGGCGTGACCATGGCGCGGTGATCATCGCGCCGCTCGGCGAAAGCCCGGCCCTCGTCGACCTGATCGCCCCCGAGCACGTCGAATTCTGCGTCGCCGACCCGGAGGCCCTGGCCGACCGGGTGCGGCACGCGGGCGCGATCTTCCTCGGCCGCTACACGCCCGAGGCCATCGGCGACTATGTGGCCGGCTCCAACCACGTGCTGCCGACCAGCCGGGCGGCGCGGTTCCAGTCGGGCCTGTCGATCTACGATTTCCTCAAACGCACCTCGATCGTGAAGTGCGACGCCGCCGCCTTCGCCCGGCTGGGCCCGCACACGGTGGCGCTCGCCCAAGCCGAGGGGCTGCCCGCGCATGCCCTTTCGGCGGCGTTGCGGTTGCGTTCGGCCGACTGAACGGGGAACCTGTCCGTCTGACATGACCGACGACCGCGCCCTCCACCGCCTGAAGACTGTCGAACTCGACGAGGAGTCCCTCGGCGCGGTGTCGCGAGATCAGGAGCAGGAACGGCAGATCGCCATCTTCGACCTGATCGAGGACAACTATTTCCAGCCGGAAGGCGCGGCCGGCGGCCCTTATGACCTGAAGATCGCCCTGGCCGAGAACCGGCTGGGTCTGCACATCACCGGGCCGGATCTGGATGTGACCCATCTGCTGTCGCTGTCGCCGTTCCGGGGCGTGATTCGCGACTACTTCATGATCTGCGAAAGCTACTACCAGGCCATCCGCAACTCGACGCCCGCCCAGATCGAAGCGCTGGATATGGGCCGGCGGGGTCTGCACAATGAGGGCTCGACCCTTCTGCAGGCGCGGCTCGAGGGCAAGGTGAAGACCGACCTGGACACGGCGCGGCGGCTGTTCACCCTCATCTGCGCCCTGCACTGGCGGGGCTGACGACCGGTGGGCGGGCTCCCCGGGGCGGTTCTGTTCGCCTGCAACTTCAACCGGGTCCGTTCGCCGATGGCCGAGGCGCTGATGCGAATGGTTCATGGCGATCGCGTCTTTGTCGACAGCGTCGGCCTGCGCCGCGAGCCTGGCGAGAAGGAGGTCGATCCCTTCGCCGCCGCGGTGATCGACGAGATCGGCGGCGACCTGACCGGATTCAGGCCCAAGACCTTCGATGATCTGGAGGACGAATCGTTCGACCTGGTCATCTCCCTGACGCCGGAGGCGCAACACCGGGCGGTCGAACTGGCCCGGGGCAGGGCGGTCGATATCGAATACTGGCCGACCCTCGACCCCACCCTGACCGACGGCACGCGCGAGCAGCGGCTGGAGGCCTACCGGCAGGTCCGCGACGAACTTGCGCGCCGCATCCGCGAGCGGTTCGGCAAGGCGTCGACTTTCGGGGGCTAGCCGCGCTATACTGCGCGCTTGGAGCCTCGGCTCGCGTCCCGAATCGTGTTCGGCGCGGGCCGTTTGCTTATTTGGACGTATTCGAGAGGCCTATGGCTAAAGAAGAACTTCTTGAGTTTCCCGGCACCGTCAGCGAGCTGCTGCCGAACGCCACGTTCCGTGTGAAACTGGAAAACGATCACGAAATCATCGCCCACACCGCGGGCAAGATGCGCAAGAACCGCATCCGCGTGCTGGCCGGCGACAAGGTGCTGGTCGAAATGACGCCCTACGACCTGACCAAGGGGCGCATCACCTACCGCTTCAAGTGAGCACGTCCAAAGGCCCTCTGGTTCTGGCCAGCGCCAGCCCCAGACGGCTCGAGTTGCTCCGACAGGTCGGCATCACGCCCGACCATGTCGATCCCGCCGACATCGACGAGACCCCGGGACGCGACGAGACGCCGCGTCGCCTGGCCCTGCGCCTGGCGCAGGAGAAGACGGCTGCCGTCGCCGCGCGTCGGCCCGGCGCCTTTATTCTCGGCGCCGATACGCTGGTTGCGGTCGGGCGGCGGATTCTCAACAAACCTGAGACCGAAGCCGAGGCGCGCGCCATGCTCGCCCTGCTGTCCGGTCGCGCGCACATGGTCCTGACGGGGCTGGTCGTCCGCGCGCCCGACGGGCGTTCGGCCGAACGGGTGGTCGAGACCCGCGTCCGGTTCAAGCGCGTCGACCCCCAGGAGACGGACGCCTTCATCGCCGCGGGCGACTGGCGCGACGCCGCCGGCGGCTACAAGATTCACCAGCGCGCGGGGGCTTTCGTGACCGCTATCCAGGGCTCCTACTCCTCGGTCGTCGGCCTTCCGCTGTACGAGACCGTCAGCCTGCTGACCGGCCTGGGCTGGCGGTCGTGAGCGGCCGCCAGTTCTTCCTCGATCGCGGCGTCGGCGAGACGCGCGGCGTGGTCACGCTGGAGGGGCGGCCCGAGCGGCTGCTGATCCAGCGGGACGGCGACATCCCGGCGCTGGAACTGTTCGCACGCAATGTCGCCCGGGTCCGGTCGGTGGAAAAGGCCATTGGCGTGGCCTTCCTCGACCTGCCTGGCGGGGTGGAGGCGCTCTATTCGCTGCGCGCCGACGAACTGCCGCCGGTGCGCGGCGCGTCGATCGAGGTCGAGATCCGCACGGAGGCCCGCCAGGACAAGCTGGCGACGGTGCGCCTGATCGGCCCGGCCGAGGGCGAGCCCCGCCTGCTGCAGGCCGCGCCTGACGTGGAGGCCGAGATTCGCGACCTCGCCAAGGGTGGCAAGGTCGTCGAGGGATTCGGCGCCCGCGAGGCGGCCGACGCCGCCGAGGCCGAGGCGCTTGAAACGATTCATCCCCTGCCGGGCGGCGGGTCCATGGCCATCGAGCCGACCCGCGCCCTGGTCTCCATCGACGTCGACCTCGGCGGCCGGCCCGGCAGCGACACCAAGCGAGCCGCGCGGCTGGCCAATCTCACGGCCATCGGCGCCGCGGGCCGGTTGCTGCGACTCAAGGGGCTCGGCGGGCTGGTGGTGTTCGACTTCGTCGGTCGGGGCCATGACGGCAAGGCTCTGCTTGGAGCGGCCCGGGCCGCCTTCGGCCCCGACAATCCCGGCGTGGCGATCGACCAGATCAGCCGCTTCGGCACCCTGACCCTGACGGTGCCCCGCCGTCGCCGACCGGTGCTCGACCTTCTGACGGACGGGACGGGCGCCCTGACCCCCCTGACGGTCGCCCTGCGCCTCGCGCGGCGGCTGGAGCGGGAAGGGCGGGCCGACCCCGGCGGCCGGCTGGCCGCCGCCTGCGCGCCGTCGGTGCTGCAGGCCTTCGCCCCGTTGCGCGCCGGCGTCACCGATAAGCTGGGGGCCCGGTTTACGGTCGAGGCCCGCGAGGGCTGGCCGGTCGATCGCCTCGAGGTCGCCGGGGCGTGACCGATCCGGTTCGCAAATGCGCCCGCTGTGACAAGCCGATGGACCCGGCCTACCGGCCGTTTTGTTCAAAGCGCTGCGCCGACGTCGACCTGCAGAAGTGGCTCACGGGCGCCTACGCCATTCCGGTCGTGGAGACGGATGACGAATCCGAAGGCGACGACGGCGAGCACTAGTTTGCCGAAGGCCCGAAAGCGCGCTGGACTTGCTGCGGGGGCTCTTTTATAGACGCGGCTCCCGCGACGCGGGGCGCCTTTTCGGGCCTTGGCCTGGGTAGCTCAGTTGGTAGAGCAGCGGATTGAAAATCCGCGTGTCGGTGGTTCGAATCCGCCCCCAGGCACCATCCGTGCCAGCGCATTCCCCCCATGCGAGAAGTTCCCGGAAAAGACCCGTGTTCGACCAGCCATGCTGCATCGCAACATGCGCTTTCTCCAATCAGGAGAAAAAGTCCCGAAGTTCCTCGATAATCAGATTGTGCAGTGCAAAAAAGAACGCCTCCCCCTTGAATTTGGGGAATGAATTCACCTTCCAAACACTCTTGACGATGAGAATGGGGGTTGCCAAAGGGCCCATACGCCAAGTCTAACTTGGCCAATCGACCTGACGGACTTCGGTTTGTCGGGCCGTCTTGCGCCTTCGAAACGCCATCCTGAACATATCGTTCAGGGCCAACGTAGCGGGTCGGTGCAGCGACAGCGGTTTTCCGGCGTTAGAGTCGCAAGGCTCTAATTCCGGCAATGTTTTCATAGTAGGGTGGAGACGCTTCGCGCGACGACCCTCGGTCCAAACTAGCTAGACCAACCAGGAACTGGCGAAAGATGCTCGACAACAAACGAATGACCCCCCTCATTGCTATCCTCGGCGCCGCGGCGCTGATGATGAGCGCTCCGGCCTTTGCGCAGGATGCGGCTGCTCCGGCGGCTGATCCCGCTGCGGCCGCCGCGGCCCCGGCCGCTGACGCCGCGGCCCCCGTCGCCGAAGCGCCCGCTCCGGAAGCCCCGGCCGCCGCGCCGGCTCCCAAGAAGGAATCGCACATCACGCCCGTCACGATGTTCATGGACGCCAAGGCGGTCGTGAAGGTGGTGATGCTGGGCCTGCTGCTGGCTTCGGTCTTCTCCTGGACCCTGCTGGTCACCAAGCTGCTTGAGTTCGGCTCGCTGAACCGCAAGTCGGACCGTTTCGTGGAAGCCTTCCGCGGCGCGAAGAGCATCGCTGACATGGGCCGCATCGCCCTGTCGGACGAATTCGAAGGCAACCCGCTGGCCGACATGGCCGCCGCGGCCGCCTCCGAAGTCGAACTCTCGCGTCAGGCTGGCCTGGCCATCAACGGCGCCCACCGCGACACGACGATCATGCGTGCGCAGACCGCCGTCGGCGCTGTTCAGTCGTCGCTGTCCAAGCGTCTGTCGAGCGGCATGCAGTTCCTGGCTTCCGTCGGTTCGTCCGGTCCGTTCATCGGTCTGTTCGGCACCGTGTACGGGATCATGAACTCGTTCATCGGCATCGCTGAATCGAACACGACCAACCTGGCCGTCGTGGCCCCCGGCATCGCCGAGGCCCTGCTCGCCACCGGTATCGGTCTGTTCGCCGCTATCCCCGCCGTCATCTTCTACAACTACTTCCAGACGCAGGTTTCCGCGTACGGAACGCGGTCGGATGGTTTCAACGCCGAGCTGATGAACAACATCTCGCGGCAGCTCGACAAAGGGGCTTAAGCACAGATGGCCGCCAAACTCTCGGGCTCCGGCGGCGGTGGCAGGTACCAGGTAGAGCAGAACAGCGAAATCAATGTGACGCCCTTCGTGGACGTCATGCTGGTCCTCCTGATCATCTTCATGGTGGCGGCGCCGCTGGCATCGGTCTCGATCGAGGTGAAGCTGCCCACAGCGGTAGCCAAGCCCCGACCGAACCCTCCCACGCCGGTTTACATTTCGATCACGCCGAACGGGGACATCTTCCTTGGAGATAACCCGACCGACCTGGCCTCGATTGGCGATGATCTTCGGACGCAAATTCCCGTCCGGAGTCAGGCCACGGCGCGGATCTTTATCCGCGGCGACAAGAAGGTCCGGTACGGCGACTTCATGCAGTTGATGAACACGTTGCAGGATAACAATTTCTACAGCGTGGCCCTCATCGGTGAGGACAACAGTGAACCCGGCAGTGGTGGGTGACGCATGGCAGAGCATGGAAATGACGCTCCGCACCGCGTCCACAACCCCTTCGACGCCCCGGCGCCGAAGAACGGTGGCGGCTTCATCGTCGGCCTGGCGCTCGCGCTGGCCCTCAATGCAGGCCTGATCTTCTGGGTCGCCAGGTCGCGGTTCGAGATCGTGCAGAAGGCGTTCGAGGACGAGAAGCTGGATACCCAGCTGATCAAGCCGCCGCCCCCGCCGCCTCCGCCGCCGCCGCCTCCTCCGCCCTCGGAGAAGCCGCCGCCCCCGGCCAAGCTGCAGCCTCGTCCTCCGGCGGTCGTTCCGCCGGATATGGCGCCGCCGCCGCCGCTGCAGGTGCCGCCGGTTGAGAAGAAGGATCGCGTCGAGACCACGGCTCCGCCCGTGATCGCGCCGCCGTCTCCTCCGACTCCGCCGCGGCCGTCGATCATCAGCAACCCGGATTGGGCGCGTCGCCCGAGCGGGGATGACGTGGCCCGCTTCTATCCGGACCGCGCGCAGCGCCTGGAAAGGGAGGGTCGTGCGACCATCCTTTGCCGGGTCAAGGCGAACGGTACGCTTGAGGCCTGTGAAGTGGTTTCGGAAGAACCGGCCGATCTCGGCTTCGGCGATGCAGCCCTCAAGCTGTCCCGCCTGTTCAAGATGAAGCCGCAAACGCGCGACGGCTCGCCGGTGGATGGGGCTTCGGTCCGTATCCCGCTGGTGTTCAAGCTGCCGCAATAGGTTTCGGACACGACCAGATGCGAACGCCCCGGAGGGAAACCTCCGGGGCGTTTTGCTATGCGGGTGGGGGCGGGAGCTGGGAGCTGGGACAGGTTAAGCAGTCCCAATGGACAGCTTAACCTGTCCCAGCGCGATGCACGTTGTGACCGCTGAACTCGGGGACAGCGCAAGCAGTCCCAAGGGACAGCTTGAGCAGTCCCCTCATGCCAGCCCCTTCTCCCTGAGCCAGGCTTCCAGCCGGGCGTTGACGGCCTCCGGCGCTTCCTGCTGCACCCAGTGCGAGACGCCGGGCAGGCGCTGCAGGGTGAAGTCCTTCACATAGGGGCCGTAGCCTTCGGTCAGCTCGATCCCGAGCGCGGTGTCCTCCTCGCCCCAGATCATCAGGGTCGGGATGTCGATCACCGGCGCCTTTTCGGGCGTCCATTTCTTCATGCCGTTGCGGGCGCCCGCCCGGTACCAGTTGACCATGGCGGTCGCGGCGCCGGGCTTGAGGGCGTTCTGGCGGTAGTGGTCGAGGTCGGCCTCGCTGAACCGGCTCTTGTCGACGGCCATGTCGCTGAAGGCCCGGCCGATGGCCCGGGCCCCGTTGGCCGTGAGCACCGCCTCCGGCAACCAGGGGATCTGGAAGAAGGCCACGTACCAGGACTTCTTCCGCTGCGCCGTGTTGGTGCGGATGTTGGCCTGGAAGACCGCCGGGTGCGGCACGTTCATGATCACCAGGCCCTCGAGGTCGCGAATCCGGTCCATGGCGAAGCACCAGGCGACGATCGCCCCCCAGTCATGGGCGATCAGCAGCCGCCGCTTGGCCCCAAGGGCGTCGAACACCGCCCCCGCGTCGGCCATCAGATTCTCGAGGTCGTAGGCCTTGACGCCCTTGGGCCGGCTGGAATCGCCATAGCCGCGCTGGTCGAAGGCCACCGCCCGCCAGCCCAGTTTGGCCAGCAGGGGCAACTGGTGCCGCCAGCTGTGCTTGCTCTCGGGAAAGCCGTGCAGGAACAGGGCGACGTTGTCGCCTTCGCCGGCTTCATCGATGACGAAGGACAGGCCGTTGGCCTGGATGGTGCGGGTTGTGATCTCGGTCATGGGCCAAGGTTGCGGTTCTCTCGCGTTCGACGCAAGCACCGCTCTTGATCGCGCGGCCCTCTGCGACTAAACCCGCCCTTCGCGAAAGTGCGCTGCCTTAGCTCAGTTGGTTAGAGCGCCGGTTTGTGGAACCGGAGGTCCTCAGTTCAAGCCTGAGAGGCAGTACCATCGCGAAGGTTCGCACCCTTCCAAACATCTGTTCGAGTCGGTAGCGTCCCCCCGAGTTCCGGGGAGACGGCCATGATCGACAACCGCATTACGCGCCTGCTGGGCGTGCAGTATCCGATCGTGCAGGCCCCGATGGGCTGGATCGCCCGGGCCCAGCTGGCCTCGGCCGTGTCCAACGCCGGCGGCCTCGGCATCATCGAAACCTCCTCCGGTCGCCTCGACGAGGTCCGCGAGGAAGTGAGGAAGATGCGCGGCCTGACCGACAAGCCGTTCGGGGTGAACATTGCCCAGGCCTTCGTGCGCGATCCGGACATCGTCAGCTTCGTCGTCGACCAGGGGGTCAAGTTCGTCACCACCTCGGCCGGCGATCCCAACAAATACTGCGCGCCGCTCAAGGAAGCCGGCCTGACCGTGTTTCACGTCGTCCCCTCGCTGTCGGCCGCGCTCAAGGCGCTGGCGGCCGGGGTTGACGGCCTGGTGGTCGAGGGCGGCGAGGGTGGCGGGTTCAAGAACCCGCGCGACGTGGCCCTGATGGTCCTGCTGCCGCTGATCGCCAGCAAGACCGACAAGCCGATCATCGCCGCCGGCGGCATGCTCGACGGCCGCACCATGGCCGCCGCCTTCGCGCTCGGCGCCGAGGGCATCCAGATGGGCACGCGTATGGTTTCGGCGGCGGAGTCGCCGGTGCACCAGAACTGGAAGGACGCCATCGTCAACGCGTCCGAGACGGACACCGTGTTCCTCAACCGCTTCGGCCCCGGCCCGGCGCTGCGCGCGCTGCGCACCGAGCGGACCGACGAGATGGAGCGCAATCCGCCCGCCGACGGCCCTATGCCGATGATGGCCCGCGCGCTGGAGCTCTATTTCGGCGGCGACATGGAGGCCTCGATCGCCCTGTCGGGCCAGGTCGCCGGCCGCATCGACAGCGTCCGCCCCGTGGCCGACATCATCGCCGACACGGTCCGGGAGTTCCATGAGGCCTGCGCCGAGCTGGGCAGCCGGTACGGCAAGGCGTGATGACCCTGGGACATGCACTTCAGTGCGTGTTCCCATCAGCGTCCAGCGACAGGGGACACGTACCGAAGGCGGTACATGTCCCCGTCTGTTGCCGCTCCCCACAACGCATGCCACCTTTCCTCCGAACCGGGGCCGGCAGAGTCCCGGCCGGACTGGAACGGGGAGATCGCCCATGGGGCAGGGCTGGACTCGTGCGCTTGGCGCGCTGTTGGCGACGGGCGCGCTGGCGCTCGCGGGCTGTGGCGGCGGCGGTTCCGCCGCCAAACCCAACACCACCTATCAGGACACGCTGATCCAGCAGCTGATCGACGCCAAGCCCGGCGACGTGATCACCATTCCGGCCGGCGTCTACGCCATTGACCGTGGGTTGAGCCTCGACGTCGACGGCGTGACCATCCGCGGCGCCGGCATGGACAGGACCATCCTCAGCTTCAAGGGCCAGGCGGCCGGCGCCGAGGGGCTGCTGGTCAACGCCAGCAACTTCACCATCGAGGACCTGGCCATCGAGGACGCAAAGGGCGATGGCCTCAAGGTCAACGAGGGTGAGAACATCATCATCCGCCGGGTGCGCGCCGAATGGACGGGCGGGCCGAAGACCAGCAACGGCGCCTACGGCCTCTATCCGGTGCAGGTGCGCAACCTGCTGATCGAGGACAGCGTCGCGATCGGCGCGTCCGACGCCGGCATCTATGTCGGCCAGTCGAACAACGTCGTCGTCCGCCGCAACCGCGCGGAGTTCAACGTCGCCGGCATCGAGATCGAGAACACCCAGAACGCCGACGTCTATGACAACCTGGCGACCAACAACACCGGCGGCATCCTGGTGTTCAACATGCCCAACCTGAAGGTCCCGGGCTTCGCCACGCGGATCTTCCGCAACCGCGTGACGGGCAACAACACCGGCAACTTCGGCCGCAAGGGCTCGGCCGTCGCTTCTGTGCCCGCGGGTTCCGGCGTGGTGATCAATTCCAACGACCAGGTCGAGATCTTCGACAACGACATCGGCGGCAACGTCACCGCCAATGTGATCATCTCGAGCTACTTCTCGACCGGATACATGAGCGAGAAGGGCGTGGCGCCGAATTTCGACCCCTGGCCGGAAGCGATCTTCATCCACGACAACCGCTTCACGGCGGGCGGCAACAAGCCGGACGGCCTCGACCTGCAGGCGCTGCGCGTTGCGATGTTCGGCGTGACCGGCAGCCTGCCGGACGTGCTGTGGGACGGCTATGTCGACGTCAAGAAGTACAAGGGCGGCAAGGTCGACCCGGCGCTGGCCGTCTGCGTCGACAACGGCGCCGCCCAGACGCTGAACGCCGACGCCCCGCACAAGTACAAGT